>JAVUPY010000048.1 GCA_032252755.1 Terriglobia bacterium | reverse complement strand
GAACGACCTCGGCAAGTGATAACGGATTCTTTGAATTCCGAGATCTCAAGCCGGGCGTCTCCTGTCGGGTAACCATCCGCGCGCAGGGGTTTGCAAACTGGACCTCCTCTGCCATCATTCTCAAACCGGAGGAGTATGTATCCTTCCTGACTGGTATCAAGTTAGAGGTTGCGGAAGCGGTAACCTCGGTGACTGTGTATGCTTCTTCCGAACAGATCGCGGTCGAGCAGGTGAAAATGGAGGAGCAGCAGCGTGTCTTGGGTTTCATTCCTAACTTCTATGTCGTTTACGATCAAAACCCGGCGCCCCTCACACCAAAACTTAAATTCAAGCTCGCGCTCAGGACCGACACCGATCCGATTACTTTCATCGGGGCAGCTTTCCTGGCGGGCATCAACCAGGCTGCGGATACACCAGACTACGTTCAGGGAGCCAAGGGCTACGGCCAGCGCCTTGGCGCAGTCTACGTAGGTGGTTTTACCGACATCATGTTTGGCGGCGCCATCCTGCCTTCTCTTCTTCACCAGGACCTCGCTACTATTACCAGGGCACAGGCACAATCAAATCTCGTACCTTCCACGCGATCTCCTATCCGTTCCGGTGCAAGGGAGACAACGGACGCTGGCAGCCGAACTACTCGACCATCGGTGGCGATCTCATTTCGGCATCCATCTCGAATGCTTACTACCCAGTGACCAATCGCGGCGTCGGGCTGGTGTTTGAGAATACCGCAATCAACACAGCTCAGCGCATGGCTGCGAGCCTGGCGCAGGAGTTTATCCTGCGCAGGCTCACATCGAAGCCGAGAAAGCAAAATTAACAGGTGCTTGCTCGATGCGAGTGGCTGCCGAACGCCGGGATGCCTGTGTGACGGCTGGTTCAAGGCGAAAAGCTGCGCGAATAGTCTCCGAGACACTCCATGAGCATCCCGCATTTAGCAGAAGAGTGAGGTTGTGGGCCGCAGGGTCCGTTAAACATCTGCCCATTGATTGCCGGCGAACTCGATTTTTGACGCTCCGCGATTGTTGACCTGACGGAAACGCGGCTCACTCCGGTCTGGTCGGCGCCTGCAGGCTATTCAGGATGTAGGTGGTGTATACGCCAATCGCAACAAACTGAGCACCGTCGTCCTTCATCATCGAGAGCACGGATTGGCCGCTTCGATCGATGGAGGTCACCTGGCGGAGATCAACAATGCGCGCGCCGGATTTTCGTGGCGTTGCTTTCCAGGTGGCGATGAGCTCGGGAATGGAGTTTTTCGTCAGCTGCCCCTGAATCGTCCACCTCTCTTCCGAGCCATTGTCTGAAACAGTGATCCTCAACATGTCTTTCTCTCCCGATATTCTAGTCGTGATACCTCCCTTTCGCGGATCGCTCCAATCGTTCCTTCATGCGTAAATAGAATTCGGTACCATTCTTCCGGAACTCGACCGTATCCATCGAGGACCGCACCAAGTGGATACCAAGTCCCTCGTCGGCGTGGAGATCTTTCGGACTCGATAAGGCTTTCGTATCAAAGCCCGTTCCTTCATCTCGGATCAGAATCGAGCGCCCGGCCCGGCTCGCATTCCTACTGAGGGAAGACCTTCCGGCAGCCGTCGCTGTGATTGCCGTGGATGACAGGGTTCGCCAAGGCCCCTCGTATGGCCCTAAGAAAGGCGGGTTCGTGGCCTCGATGCAAGAGAGCAACTCAGGATCCGAGCGAAAGCGAAGTTGTTCGATCACGTCTGGAAGTGCTCCCAGGCGACTCTCCATCGTGACCTGATGTGCCGAGCGATCAGTCACCGGCTCTTTATTTCAAGGAGATGCAATTTGCGGACCGAGTCGTGGATTTGCCGGATTTGGCCGATAAACCCGACAAGACCGGGAGAAACGATTCTAAGAAGCTCCGGAGAAACTGCCAATAATCTGGCACTGGTGCCAATCGGTTGGCACATGTCGGATTAATTTTCCGAAGAGTGCGACCGCGGGCGCGAGATACCCAGCTTCTGTATCCGGAACTGGAGCGTCGGACGTTTGATTCCCAGCCGGGCTGCGGCTCCATTCGGCCCAGCTAAAACCCAATTTGTCTGCTCAAGGACAGACAGAATATGTTGTCTCTCCACCTCTTCGAGGGTTGCATGTCCGTTGTAGGCGCCGTTTCCCGCCGGTTTCGGCTTGAGTTCGCTCAGTGGAACAGTCAACACTCGTCCCTGGCACAGAATAACCGCGCGCTCGATGACGTTTTGAAGTTCGCGGATATTCCCCGGCCACGTATATCGGGTCAACGCTTTCATGCTTTCCTTGGAAATTGTATCGATCTGTTTGTTCATGTTGCGGGAGAAGTGCTGGACGAAATGCCGCACCAGCAGGGGAATATCTTCGGGCCGTTCCCGCAGCGAAGGCACGCGGATCGGGAAGACATTCAGCCTGTAGAACAAGTCTGACCGGAACTGATGCTGCTCCACCATGGCTTCCAGGTCCCGGTTAGTCGCAGCGATCAGGCGGGCATTCGTGCGCTGCGTGCGCGAACCGCCAAGGCGTTCGAACTCCCGCTCCTGCAGGACGCGCAATAGTTTGGGCTGCAATTCCAGAGGGATCTCGGCGACTTCATCGAGGAACATGGTCCCTTCGTTCGCCAGCTCGAAGCGCCCGATCCGCTGCGAAACCGCGCCCGTAAAAGCGCCCTTTTCGTGCCCGAACAGCTCACTCTCGAGAAGGCCAGTCGGGATTGCAGCACAATTCAGTTTCACAAAAGCGTTGCTCTTACGACGGCTGAGATTGTGGACTGCCCGCGCGATCAGTTCCTTTCCGCTGCCTGTTTCGCCATAGATGAGAACCGTCGAATCTGTGGGAGCGACAGTTTCAATCTGCCGGAGCACTTTCCGCAGTACCGCGCTATTACCAACGATCTCCTCGAAATTCATCTCGCTGCGGATCTCATCTTCGAAGTAGAGCTTTTCCTGGGTGAGTCTATCGGTCAATTCAGTAATCTTCCGATAGGCCAGCGCATTGTCCTTGGCGATCGCGATCTGGTTGGCGATCTGTGCGAGGAACTCGAGGTCACTGTCCGTAAAGGGTCTCTCATGCAAGCGGGCAAGACTAAGGACTCCCAGAACGGTGTCTCGTCGGAGCAGGGGCAAGAAGCACAGGACCTTGACCCCCTCCTGCGACCCAAGCCTGAGATTGGTTCCCCAGTCTTTAAGATCAGACAGGCGGCCTGTCCATGGCTCTCCGGAGCGGAAGACCTTGCCGACAATCGATCCGTCGATCGGGCTCAGCATGTCTTCGCGGATGATGCCTTTGCTTCCGGGAAAATCGAGCGCATAGAGCCGCAGTTGTTTACCTTCCGCCTCGGGCAGGATGAGGCCGATCAGGTCGAGTTCCATGATCTTGCGGATACTGGGTGAGATGGCACGAAGGAGGCTTCGCAACTCGAGGTTTGAGACAACACTGTTGTTCAGGTCGAGAATCAGCCGGAGCCGTGTTTTCTCACTCTCGAGGCCGCTCCGCGCGCTCTCGGCATTGTCGAAATTTATGCGGTCGTCGACGAGGAGAGCCGCGTGCCCGGCAAGCGCCCGGAGGAAACGAATCTCGGATGGGGAAAAGGCATCTGGACGCTCATGGGCGATACAAAGCATGCCGAGGCGGCGAACCGGGGTCACCAGAGGAAGCAAACAGAGCGACTGGATTCCATAGACTCTGAACTGCAAGGCCCAGGCAGGGGCGCCACCATCCGAATCGAGGGTGGAGAGGACGACGGGCATGGGGGGATCGTTCGCGGAATTCCACCATAATTCTTCCGATCGGAAAGCGGAAAGCTCCAACCGAATGGACCGGCCGTGGCGGTCCACTACCAAATCCGGTAGGTCCTGATCGCCGTCCCATGGAATAAAGGCGACGATGGCGGCATCGACGATCTTCTGAAGTTCAGAGGGCAGCGCGCGGAGGAGGGCTTCGAGAGAGTGCTGATTGCCAAGATTCTGCGCGAGGCTGAGCAAAGCCCCGGAGACTCCTTCATCGGAGGCGTCGCCACTCATCGCCGGAGAATGATCGGGGCGCGGTTTCCTCATCTTTCAAAGCCCGAAATGCTCGCATCTCTAAGATGAAGCACATGCCGCAAAGAAGCAGAAAATGTAGCCGCCTCAATGACTTGGCCAGCTTACTGCGGAGTGTGCCAATATGTTGGCATTCTGTCAGCCCATTGGCATCTACCGCGCGACTGAAGAATAGTTTAGGAATCTATCTTCTGTGCTTATAGGGATTTGCGCGTACTTTGCGTCGTTTGAACCAAGTGGCACGCCAGTTGCAGATTCCCCGGCGTGAGAGCCGATCACGATAGAGGAAGGGTTTGGCTTGATCGCTCTTTTCGTACGAATGGGTGTGATGCAGGCTAGGTTCCCCGCTTGCTTGATCGATTTGGAGGTATGAATGCAACCTCAGCATTCGACTGAAACCGAGCCCTTCTCTGGAGAGGTTCCCAGCTTCCGGCTCGATGTGCAACTGCATGACCTTCTGACCAGGCCAGCGATCCCATCGGGCGGGCTCCAACCTAAAGGCAGGCCGCAGAAATTTCCAGAGCCGGTATTCCCGCAACGTCCCGAGTTGCTTGGACCGATAGACGATGTTGAGGATTGGAGCCCACCCGAGAAGCGGAAGTGGACTCCTCCGCAGATCTACCACGCGATGCGGGGATGGCTGTTTCCTTACATACGCTCGCGCGTCACTGCGGGCGACTTCCATCCTTTGATTGCCTATCTGTTCACGGAGTTCAAGTGCAACCTCGATTGCCACTACTGCTGGGCGTTCGACAACCGCGTCAAGGGCATGACCGAGGACACAGCTAAACGCTCCATCGACTGGCTCCATGGAACCGGCTGCCGCGTTCTTGCCTACATGGGCGGTGAGCCGCTTCTGCGTCCCGATTTCATTCACAGGATCACGTACTACGCCGCGAAGAAGGATTTTTGGATCTATCTTCCGACCAACGCCCGCCTGCTCAGAACCGATGTGATCGACAAGCTGGCCGACGCCGGCATGTCGACGTTCAACATCGCAGTTGATGCCTTTGATGTGAAGGAAGGCCTCCCCAAGGCGCTGGTTCCCATT
>JAVUPY010000047.1 GCA_032252755.1 Terriglobia bacterium | reverse complement strand
GAGATGAAGGCGAAGGCGATCAGCTTCCTTGGCACGTTGGTGCTCCTGCTGGCGAACCGGATGGAAGCACAAACGGTTCGGCGCGAGATCGTAGTGAGCGTTCCCGACCGCAAGCTGGCTCTGGTGGAAGACGGAGTGGTGAAGGCGATCTATCCGGTCGCCGTGGGCAGAGAGTCAGCGCCGAGCCCATCGGGAGAGTTCAAGGTGATCAACCGCCTGGAAAACCCTACCTATTACCACCCCGGAAAGGTGATTGGGCCGGGAGCGGCGAATCCGCTGGGTACGCGCTGGATCGGCCTGAGCGAGAAAGGCTACGGAATCCACGGGACCAACGAGCCGAGGTCGGTCGGCAAGGCGGTGTCGCATGGATGCATTCGGATGGCAAAGAGGGACCTGGAGGAACTCTTCAGCCAGGTTCGGGCAGGCGACGAAGTGCGGATCGAGTCGGAGAGAACGCAGGAAACAGTGGCGATCTTCGGCGGCGAAGTGCAGCCGGTGACCGTGGCGCAGGGTTCGGTGGCGACGGCGGAAGCGGCTGGGCAGTAAGGGATCGCAAGACTCGGAGGTGAGGAGGAGTTATGGAGAGCGCGGTGACGATGGCGGTTTTGGCAGGAGCGATGGTTTTCTCGCTGGCGACGGCGGTGCTGATTGAAGAGGTGATCTTCGGCGGGCTGTCGAGGATGGTGCTGACGAGGATGAACCGGATGGAGAAGTGAAGGCCTCGGAAAGACCCACATCTGCGAAAAGCGCAGATGTGGGGCACCGAGAGTACGAACTCACGTGGTCCAGGTGTGGGAAGGAGGAGAGATGCAAGCGGCGCAATATTTCCTGTTGTCGATGACAGCGGTTCTGTTCGTAGTGGCGGGATTCAGCCTGGTTCACGACCTTGGCCTTGAACTGCAATATCGCCGAGCCCAAATGCGCGGAGTCGAAATAGCGGCGCCTGCGGCGTTGCGGTGGCGAGTGACGGTTTCGCTGGCGCTGCTGGCGTGGGTTCCCTTCCTGCTGGCGCTTGGTTTGGCGGTACTCCCGGTCCATGGCTCCATTCATTGAGTTCGCCATCCGCCGTGGCGGACGCCGGGCGCGGCGATATCGGCCAGAGCCGCTGCGCCCGGCGCTTTCTCACGGGCGCGTTTGCCGCGACCCTGGCATTTGGCGCGACCTCGCGGGCGGCAGAGGATATAATCCGCATCAGCCAATGCTCAAAGTTCTACGGGTCTCGTCTGTGCTGCTGGTCTGCCTTGCGGCGTACGCCGCACCTGCGACCGGCAACTGGGATACACAGACGTTCGAACTGGCACGAAAGATCGTTGCCATCACCGGGCCTGGACCAGCGTCGCTCGATTTCCAGAATAGTTCTTCGCTTTCAGCGGATATTGCGGCGGGAATTCGCCGCAGCATCGAGGGCGACCTGCGCGCCAGCGGAGTTCAATTGCGCGATGGCACTCCGGTCACGATTCGCGTGATTCTCTCCGAGAGTATTCGCGGATATGTGTGGCTGGCGCAAGTGCAGCAGGGTGCGGAGACGAAAGTCGCGATGCTGGTGGTTCCGAAACAGGACGCCTCGTCGGCGACGAGTTCGACGGTGGTTCTGCGGAGATCGTTCCTGATCGCGCAGCAGGAGCAGATACTGGACGCGGCGCTGTGGCAGTCGCACGATCAGCGGTATCTGCTGGTACTTGGGCCTTCGCAGGTGAACATTCTCAAGCAGAATGGAACGCGGTGGGATCCGGTCACGGTGGTGGGGATTCCACACGAGACTTACCCGCGCGATCTTCGCGGACGGTTGTGGGTGGGGAAAGACGGCGACTGGAAGGTGTTTTTGCCGGGAGTTCAGTGCGCGGGGGCGCAGCAGTTGCAGCAACCCATGACATGCCGAGAGTCCGACGATCCGTGGGCGCTGAATGGAACGACGACGGCGTTCTACAACTCGGCGCGGAATTACTTCACGGGGGCGATGGTGCCGGCGGCGGCGAAATTGTTCCCGCCGTTTTTCTCCGCGGCACAGGTGAAGCGCGGAGATAGTGACGGCTGGGTGCTGACAGGAATTGATGGGCAGACGATGATCTTTGATGGGAACGGAATTCGCGGCCTGGCGGGCACACGCGATTTCGGGAGCGATGTTGCTTCTGTGCGTAGCGGGTGCGGCTCCGGAGCACAACTGCTTACGACGGCGGTGGGCGATGATTCCGCGAATGACACGATCCGCGCTTTTGAGATCGACTACCAGGGAGCGCGCGCGGTGAGTCCGCCGCTGGCGTTTGATGGTCCAGTGACTGCGCTGTGGACGACGTCGGATGGTGACAGCGCGATTGCTGTTTTGCGCACGCAAACGGGGAGCTATGAGGCGTACAGCATTTCAGTGGCTTGTAATCAGTAGCCTCGTCGCGACGATCGTGACGGCCGCGCAAGCTCGCACGCGTCCGCGCTATGGCGGTACTCTGCGCGTTGAAACCAGCGGACCGCTTTGGGATGTGAATGGCACGGCGCGGGCACTTACGACGGAAACGCTAACGCACCTCGATGAGCTTGGCGCGGTGCAGCCCTGGCTTGCGGTGAAATGGGAATCGCAGAACCGGAATAAACGGTGGCTCCTTACAATTCGTCCGGGGGTGAAATTCCACGACGGCACCGCACTGACTGCGGCTTCGGTTGCGGAGATTCTGAACGGATGCGCCGGTTGTCCGTGGCGGACCGTGCAGACTGCTGGAGAAGCGGTTGTGTTCGAGTTCGATGCGCCAGAGCCGCTGTTTCCGGCGGAGCTGGCGACGACGCGTTTCGGAATTGCAAAGCCGGGAGCGAACGGTGCGCCCATCGGTACGGGTCCGCTGAAGGTAGACCACGCAACCGCGAATTCAGCGGCACTGGTTGCCTTCGATAATTATTGGAACGGTCGCGGATACGTCGGCTCGGTGGAAGTGACCTCCGGCCGCACGCACCGCGACCAGTCGCTGGATCTTGGAGTTGGGCGGACGGACGTGGCGGAATTTCCTGCCGAGCAGATTAAACGGGCGCAGCAGAACCATTTGCGCGTAATAGTCTCGCGTAATGATGAGTTGATTGTGCTGGTGATGAACAAGGCCAGTGCGTCGATTCAGAAGACCGACGTTCGCCGGGCGATTGAGGAAAGTATCGATCGCGCTTCCCTGCTCAATTTCATCTTTCAGAGACAAGGTGAAGTGACGGGCAGCCTGCTGCCGAACTGGATAACCGGTTATGGTCCGCTCTTCTCGACGGCGCAGGACCTGGAACGTGCGAGGGAGTATGGCAACCAGGCGGGGAGGATTGCGACACTCACGCTCACCTATGATGCGGCGGATCCCTCGATGCAACTGGTGGGGGAGAGAATTGCGTTGAGCGCTCGCGATGCCGGAATCACGATTCGAACCGTGCCGGCCCCGGCACATTGGGACCTGACACTGGTGCGCATTCGGCTAAGGTGCTATCAGCCCTCGGTGGCGCTGGAGGCGCTGGTGAGCGAACTTGGTGTGGAGCACAAGAGTCCGGACGACGTCACCACAGATAGCCTTTACCAGCGCGAGAAGGAATTGCTGGATCCAGGCTTCCTGGTGCCATTGCTTTACGTGCCGCATGCTTTCGCGGCGAGCGACCGAGTACGCGACTGGAAGCTCGACGGCGGCTCGCCGGATTATCTCGACCTCTGGACGGAGGTGCGCAAGTGAGCCTTCGTCAACGCCTCTTGCTGTTGTTTGCCGGTGTCGTAATCGTTTCGGTGGCACTCGTTGCGTGGACGGTGTCGTTGCGGACGCGGGCCGCGTTCAACGAGATGGAGCAAGAACGCACAGCGGCGTTGATCAACCAGATTCGCGCCGAGTTCCACCGCGAAGGCAGCGAGGTGGGCGCTACGCTCAGCCGGATGGCGGCCACGGACCGCCTGCAAAACATTGCATTCTCGCTCACGCACGGCGGCGACCCGTCGACCTACCTTCAGGAAGCCGGTTCACTCGCTCAGGAGTACCAGCTCGATTTTCTCGAGATCGTGCAGGCGGACGGGACGATTGTTTCGTCGGCACAGTGGCCGGCGCGGTTCGGATATAAGCGGCAACTCCCGCCTGCGACGCAGCAGGACGCGTTCCTGAAGAATGAGGAGCTGCCGGATGGAACAGCACTTGGGATGATCGCCGTACGTCCCGTCCATGCGGGAGACGCGGCGATTTACCTCATCGGCGGCAAAAAAGTTGACCGAGAGTTCATCGATTCACTCTCGTTGCCGCCGGGAATGTACGTCTGGCTTTACCGGCAAACGACCAGTTCTCTTGATATCGCAGACGTGATCGGGCCGACGGTCGCTAACCCGAATTCCATTCTCAACCTGGTAAAGGCCGCACGAACCGGAGAAGAAAAGACGGGTTCCGTTCAGATCTCGACGGCTGCGAACGACCGTGCGACCACACAGGCGACTCCACTAAGGGATGATACCGGGCAGATCGCAGCGGTTCTGCTCGTCGGTGCATCGCGACGTCCTCTGCTCGAACTACAGCAGCACATCAAGGCGATAGCACTTTCAATAGCAGGAATTGGAATTCTGCTCGCGATTGCGGTGAGCCTGTGGATCGCGGCACGATTTACCCGTCCGATCGAACAGTTGGCCGAGGCTTCGCGTGAGATCGCCGACGGCAACTGGAACGTCCAGGTAGAGCCCGGCCCGGGTACGGAGCTCGCGCAACTGGCGGAGTCGTTCAACACGATGACACGCCAGTTGATTGAGCAGCGCGAGCACCTTGTACAAGCCGAGCGTGTAGCAGCGTGGCGAGAGTTGGCTCGGCGGCTCGCGCACGAGTTGAAGAACCCGCTGTTCCCGCTCCAAATTACGGTGGAGAATCTTGTGCGCGCACGCGAACTGGCTCCCGGTGAATTCGAAGAAATTTTCAACGAGAGCACGTCAACACTGCTGGCGGAGATTTCGAACCTGAAGGCGATCATTGGACGCTTCAGCGATTTCTCCAAAATGCCGCGGCCGCAGTTGCAGAACACGTCGCTGAATGAACTGGCACGCAAAGTCGCTGCACTGCATGGTACGCAGTTGAAGAACGCAGCGAGGCCGATCACTCTGAAACTGGACCTCGATGATTCGCTCACGGAGATTCCGCTCGATCCCGACCTCTTCCATCGTGTTGTGTCGAATCTCGTTCTGAACGCGGTGGACGCGATGTCCCAAGGTGGCACGCTGACGCTGCGGACGCGGGATACAGGTGAGCGCGCGAGGCTAGAAATCAGCGATACCGGGGCGGGACTGACGCCCGAAGAGCGCGACCGAATTTTTACGCCCTACTACACGACAAAGCAACACGGCACGGGGCTGGGATTAGCGGTCGTACAATCGGTTGTCAGCGACCATCGCGGAACGATCAGCGTGAACAGCGAGACGGGACGCGGCACGACATTTATCATTGATCTTCCGAAGCGCGCCGAACCGGAGTCGATGGGCGTGCGGAGTGGAGCGAACGGGTGAGCACAGCCGCGAAGGCCGACATCCTGATCGTCGACGACGAACCGAATACGCTTGGGTCGCTCTCACGCGCGTTCCGGCTGGCGGGGCACGAGGCCACGGTTTGCGACAACGCGGCGCGCGCACTCGAACTCGCACGCTCCAAGCCATTCGACCTGATCCTGTCTGACGTCGTAATGCCGGGGAAGGACGGGCTATCTTTGCTTGAAGATTTGAAAGCGCAGGGTGTCGCGGCGCCAGTCGTGATGATGTCCGGGCAGGCGCACATAGAGATGGCCGTGAAAGCGACTCGCCTGGGTGCAATTGACTTTCTCGAAAAACCGATCTCAACAGACAAACTGCTGCTGACAGTAGAGAATGCACTGCGGCTCAAGCGTCTTGAGAGTGAGAATCGCGAACTGCGCCAGCGCGTGGGCAAGCACCAGATCGTGTGGACCGGAGAGGCGATGAAGCGCGTGATGGCTCAGATCGAGCGCGTCGCCGGAAGCGAATCGCGGGTCTGCATTTACGGCGAGACGGGGACGGGAAAAGAACTGGCCGCGCGAACTTTGCATGAGAAGAGTAAGCGGGCCGGCGGACCGTTCGTGACCCTGAACTGCGCTGCAGTTCCCGCCGAACTCATCGAGTCCGAGCTGTTCGGACACGAGAAGGGATCGTTCACCGGCGCGGCGAATCGGCACCTCGGCAAATTCGAGCAGGCGCATCGCGGAACTCTCTTCCTTGACGAAATCGGCGACATGCCGCTGCCGATGCAGGCCAAGTTGCTTCGCGTCCTGGAAGAAGGGGAAGTCGAGCGAGTAGGAGGCGACAAGCCGGTTAAGGTCGACGTGCGGGTTGTAGTCGCGACGCACCGCAACCTTGAGGAACTGGTTCGTGAGGGAAAATTCCGGCAGGACCTCTTCCATCGCGTGTTCGTGTTCCCGTTGTATCTGCCTGCTCTGCGCGAGCGGCGTGAGGACATCCCTGTGCTGGTCGAACACTTTGCTGCACAGGTCTGTGGGCAGAACGGATGGAAGCCGTTGCGCTTCACACCGGAGGCGATCGCCGCTCTCCAAAACTATTCGTGGCCGGGGAATGTGCGCGAGCTACGGAACGTGGTCGAACGCCTGATGCTGCTCGCTGTCGGCGACCGCGTTGACAAGAACACTGTGGAACTTGCGTTGCCGGAGGGTCAATCGAGACCGGCTTTGACACCTGTATCAGCCAACCATGCCGGACCGCTCTCGGAGCGGGTGGCGCAATTCGAGCGCGACACGATCGTCGCCGAACTGAAGCGGCAGAACAATCACATAACGAACACGGCGAAGGCGCTCGGACTCGAGCGAAGCCATCTTTACAAGAAATGCCAGCAGTTGGGACTGGACCTTCGGCAGTTGCGCGCCGGCGAGCACGCTTAGCTACCGATCGCCGCGCAGTTGGGAACTCCGCTGGGGTGGCACCCCGTAAATAGACTGGAACTGAACTCGCGTGTCCTGGCGGCGACCCATAAGGCGCTCGATGGTGGAAACGATCCAGCGAGCCTCGGCGGGGCTCAGCGAGTTTGCCGCAATCTTGATCTCGCGGCCATCGCTCTTCTTGATGCTGATTCCGTAGAGTACTTCACCGGAGGTATTCGCGTGTCCCTGGCTCAGGAGCGAGATCGAAACGACATCGGCAAACGGAATTTGATGCAAAGCCCCAATGCCTAGCATGTCCTTTCGCACCTGCAACATGCCTTCGCGCACGCGAATGAGCGCGCTGCCGAAAACAACGCTCAGCAACATATAGGCAACGAGCACTTCGAAGAGCGAAAACACGATGCGGAAGAGCCAGGGAACACCCTCATGCACCCAGAGGAAGTAGACGACTGCGCTCCAGACCGTCGCGAAGGCAACTACGCCCAACGCCTGGCCATGATTGCGCAGCGGAGGGAAATAGAAGCTGGTGCCTCGGTCGTCCTCGCGGTAGACGATGTGCGTTGCGAGCGGCACTGGCGCCGGTGCTTCCGCCTGGAGCTGTGCGGCAAAAGCCCTGCCGGAGTTGTCGAACGCGGTCTGCTCCGCGGGGGTTGACGTTGCCGCAGTTCGGAATACCGGCAGTTCATAGTTGTCGGTGAAGTCGACGCCCGGAACATCGGCCTTGGCCTGTAGCTGCCAGTAGACGCGATCATTAGGGTTATCGCTGTTCGTTTCGTACGCGTCGGACGGGACCGTAAACTCGACGGGGATTTCGGCGTCGGAAAATCCGTGCATCACCGACTCTGCCGGAATCTTCTTCTCGTCCTGCCACAGGACGAGTTCGCTGACGCTCTGGTTCTTGCCGGACCCGGTCACGATGCGGCGCTTGCAGGAGAGAAGCAGATCGATGCCGTGTGGCGTCGACGTTGGCAACTTAAGATGGATGGTCCCCTTCACGCGTCCTCCGAGACTGAAGGGCACGGAGTCGCACCAGAAGACGGTTCGTCCATAGCGCCAGATGCGAAGGGTACCGCGAACTGCGAAGGCAGTAATGAAAATGCCGGCCAGCGGGAAAATCGCGACGAGTATCGCCTTGAGGTCGCCGGTCTGCAGCAACCTGGGAAGGATAGTGAAAGCGAGAAAGCCGCTGATGAAGTCCCAGATGACGGTGAAAACCCAGGCAGTAACGTTCGCGCGCGGGTCGCCGCCATTGGCTTTTCCTGCAGCCCAGTCGGTGCGCCAGAGCCAGGGTTTGTCGGGATTTGCGGCCTTTGTGGCGTCCTGCTGTTTGCTGATGCGAACTCCGGCAATCGCCAGCACGACCAGGCCAAACCCGATGCAGGCGAAGAAGAGTCCGAATACGACGCCCAACCACGCTTGCGGTCCGCCGCGGGAGGCGGACGCGAACGTGAACATCAACCCGAAGCCGATGAACGGGAGAGCGAAGATGCCGAGAAATGCAGCCGCCGCTATGGATCCGGTTCGCATGGTTTCGCGGATTATATCCCGCTGCTACTACGAACCGCGCCACCAAAAAGATGCAGTACCAAAGTCATCCGTTTTCGGGCAACACCTCGAAGGGGGACTGTTTACGGCGCTGCCGCCGACCTCTAACATGAAGAAACCTGCACACCGGGAGATCTTCGGATGCGGAAATTAATCATTCTTATCGTGTGTCTTACGGTGGTGACGTCCTTCGCGCAGCAGTCCGAGCCCACTGCCCGTCCGCAAATCGGGCTGGCGCTGGAAGGCGGGGGCGCGCTGGGGCTTGCTCATATAGGCGTGCTGCAATGGCTGGAGGAGCACCACATCCCTGTGGACGATATTGCCGGAGCGAGCATGGGCGGCCTGGTCGGCGGAATCTATGCGACCGGGATGGACGCGCAGGAGGTGCGACAGCTTGTAACCAGCATCAATTGGAACGGCGTGCTGCGCGGCGAAACCGATTTCCGGGATCTCTCATTTCGCCGAAAAGAAGATCGCACGGATTATCCTGCCGGGTTTGAGTTCGGATTACGACACGGGATCGCGTTTCCGGGCGGATTCAATTCGGGCCACCAGGTCGGACTCATTCTCGACCGCATCGCGCTTCCCTACTCGACATTAAAGAGCTTCGACGCATTGCCGACGCCTTTCCGGTGTGTCTCCACCGAACTCACGCAGCGGGAGTTACACGTCTTCCAAGACGGACCGCTCTCGGAAGCGCTGCGCGCCACCATGTCGATCCCGGGATTCTTCACGCCGGTGCGGTTGAACGGCAAGGTTTATGTCGACGGCGGTCTGCTCGATAATCTGCCGACCGATATCGCTTTGCAGATGGGGGCGAAGAAGGTGATCGCGGTCCATCTGGAAAATGCTCAGCTTAACGCGGAGACTCCGCTCTCTTCGTTCTCGGTGCTCGGCGAATCGATTGCTGCTGTGGTTGCGACCAATGAACGGCGCGGCATGGCACTGGCCAATACCGTCATTCGAATCGATCTGAAGGCGTTCAGTTCGACGTCTTTCAACGATGCTGACCAGATTATCGCGAAAGGTTATGAGGCAGCACAGCAGAATGCCGCAGAACTGGAGCAGTATCGGCTGGACGATGCGGCATGGAAGGAATACACGGCGCAGAGGCAGGCGCGGAGGATCCTCCACGTGCCAACTCCGCAGTTTGTCGAGGTCGAGGGTACGAAGCCAGCCCTGGCTGCCGATTTGAAGCGGCAACTGAAGAACGTACCCGGCAAGCCGATCAACACTCCGCATCTGGAGAAGCGACTCACGCAATTCACCGGAACGGGACGATTTGCATCGGTGGGATACAGCCTCGCCAAGCGGGATGACGAGGTGGGGCTCGAGATTGAAGCGTCGGAAAAGCAGTATGCGCCACCGACGGTGAATCCAAGCATCGTGATCGACGGTTCGGATTACATGAACGTGCGCTTTGGCGTGGGCGCGCGGTTCACGTTCCTCGACATCGGACGTATTGGCAGTGAATTGCGGACGGATGTTCTGGTCGGCTCGCTATATCACGTCGGCGCCGAATACTACCGACCGATAGGTGTCTCCCAGCATTGGTTTGTCGCCCCGGGATTCGACGGCGTGAATGCGCCTTTCGATATCTACTCACGCGACCGCCGGCTTGCCGAGTATCGCTACCGACATGCTTTCAGCCGCTTCGATGTTGGCTACAACTTCAACCGCTACAGCGAACTCCGCGTGGGGTATGAACTTGGGTGGTTGCAGTACGAGCCGGATCTCGTGCGTTTCGACGTGCTCACGCCGGTGGAAGGGCGGCAGGGAGTCGCCCGGGCCAGCTATCGCCTGAATCGCCTGAATGATGCGGTGGTTCCGAGCAATGGCGTGGCTCTGAATACGAATTTTGGTTTCTATGACACGCGGCCGGGGGCACTCGATCGCTTTTCGGCCTTGGACACGCAGCTACAAGCGTTCAAATCCGTAACGCGGAACAATACGATATTTGGAATCGTTTCTGGCGCCTCAACCCTGGGTTATGACAAAACGGGAATTCCCATTTACACGCTGGGTGGCCCTTTTCGGCTAAGTGCCTACGGCGAGAACGAAATCCTCACGAACCAATACGCGTATTTCCGGATGGGCTGGATGCATCAGCTATTCGAGGGACCGCCGATCATTGGCAGCAAGATATACCTGATGGCGGATTATGAAGTTGCTAAGCCATACGGGGTGCCGGACGTCACGCGCGTCCCGATGGACGGCAGCATCGGCGTGGTCTTCAAAACGTTGTTTGGACCGGCGTATATCGGGACGAGCGTTGGCGACTCGGGACATCACAAGTTCTTCTTCCAGTTGGGAAGAATCTTCTGATGTTCCACTTCTGTGCCCCTCTGCCGCGGTCAGCAGGTGTGGGTCTTTGTAGCCCGTGCCTCACGTTTGAGGCAATTGGCCCCGTTGCGTTATCCTCCTGCACCGGAGGATAGACGTGACAATTCATCACAGGAGCGCGATGCGCGCTCTGCTCGTCGTTGTCCTAGGATTCGTTTCCCTCTCATTAGCCGCTCAACAAATTCCAGCCGACCTTTTCCACGAACTCCAATGGCGCGGCATTGGTCCTTATCGCGGCGGACGCACGAAAGCGTTGTCGGGCGTGCCGTCGCAGCCGAATGTTTTTTATATCGGGGTTTGTGACGGCGGCGTGTGGAAGACCGACGACTACGGCCGCACGTGGAAGCCGATTTTCGATCATGAGCCTACTGGTTCGATCGGCGCGGTTGCCGTTGCGCCGTCCGATCCCAACGTCGTTTACGCAGGCAGCGGCGAAGGCCTGCATCGTCCCGACCTCTCCGTCGGCGACGGTATGTACAAGTCCACGGATGCGGGAAAGACCTGGATGCATCTCGGACTTCGCAACGCCCAGCAGATCGCAAACATTGCCGTTGACCCACGCGACCCCAACCGGGTGCTGGCGGCAGTAGCCGGACATCCCTACGGTCCGAATTCCGAACGCGGCATCTTCCTCAGTGTCGACGGCGGACAGAGCTGGGACAAGGTTCTCTACAAAGACGAGAATACAGGCGGATCTGACGTGCTTTTTGATCCCACGAATCCCGAGATCGCCTACGCCTCACTCTGGGAGGCGCGCGAAGGTCCGTGGGAGAACGGCGCATGGAATGGAACGGGCGCCGGGATCTACAAATCCACTGACGGCGGCAAGACCTGGCATGAACTGACCAGTGGCCTGCCGAATGGGATGGTACAGGCAAACCTCGCGATCGCACCGAGCGATCCCAATCGTCTGCTCGCCACGGTTGCGCTGATGAACGGCATCAAGCTGTATGGCAGCAACGATGGCGGCGCGAACTGGAGCATTGTGACCAACGATCCTCGGCCGCTGGTTCGCATCGGCGGTGGTGGCGAACTCCCGGTTCCACGCATCGATCCTGAGAACCCCGAAATCATCTACATCGCGAGCATCGTTACCTGGAAGTCCACAGACGGCGGGAAGACCTGGACCGGTTTCCGCGGCGCGCCCGGCGGCGACGACTACCAGAACGTCTGGATCAATCCAAATAACCCCGAGATCATTGCGCTAGCCAGCGACCAGGGCGCAATCGTTACCGTCAATGGTGGCCAATCTTGGAGCAGTTGGTACAACCAGAATACCGCGCAGCTTTACCACGTTTCGGCTGACAATTCGTTCCCTTACCGCGTATGCAGCGGACAACAGGAGAGCGGCTCGGTTTGTATTCGTTCGCGCGGGAATGACGGCGAGATCACCATTCGAGACTGGCACCCCGTTGCCGCCGAAGAATACGGCTACGTCGCGCCTGACCCACTCGATCCCGACATTGTTTATGGCGGTAAGCTAACGCGCTATGACCGGAGAACTGGACAGGCGCAAGACATAGCACCGAAGCTGCTCCGCGGTCCCGACTATCGAGTTGTACGGACGGAACCAATCGTATTCTCGCCGCGCGACCCGCACGTTCTGTATTTCGCGTCGAATGTGCTTTGGAAGACGACAACAGGCGGAAAGCAGTGGCAGCAGATTTCGCCGGACCTGACGCGCAAGAGTTATGCGATTCCCGCGACGATCGGTAAATACAGCTCGGAAAAATCCGCGCAGCCAACTCAGCGCGGAGTTATCTACACGGTCGCGCCCTCGCCGCTCGATGTAAATCGCATCTGGGCAGGCACAGACGACGGACTCATCCAACTCACGACCGATGGTGGTGCGCACTGGACCGACGTCACACCGAAGGCTCTTGTGCCATGGGCAAAAGTTTCGATCATCGACGCCAGCCACTTCGATCCGCAGACCGCGTACGCTGCGATCAACACCATCCGTCTCGACGACCTTCGTCCGCACCTCTACCGCACACACGATGGCGGCAAGACGTGGACGGAAATCGACAATGGAATCCCCGCGAACGAGAATACCAATGCAATTCGCGAGGACCCGAAGCGCAAAGGCCTGCTCTACGCTTCGACGGAGGCTGCAGTCTATGTCTCGTTCGACGATGGCGATCACTGGCAGTCCCTGCGGCTGAACATGCCGGCAAGTTCCGTGCGCGACATCATCGTGAAAGATGACGACCTCGTGGCGGCGACGCACGGACGGGGCTTCTGGATCCTCGACGACATCACCCCGCTGCGGCAGGTGAATGGAACCACGCTGTCAGGAGATCATCTCTTCAAGCCCGAGGACGCGGTTCGCGTTCGGTGGAACATGAACACCGACACGCCGCTGCCTCCGGACTTCCCGGCCGGGCCGAATCCGCCGGACGGCGCGGTATTGAACTATTACTTGAAGTCTGCGGCGAGCGGGCCAGTGACGATTGAAATCAAGGACGCGAGCGGGAACATAGTGCGGCGCTACTCCAGCGCGGAACCGCCTGCGAAGCCCGAAACGCTGACGATTCCGGCTTACTGGGTGCGCCCGCCAAAGGTCGTCGAAACCAGCGCTGGATTGCATCGTTTCCTCTGGGATATGCACCTGCAGCCGATCCCCGGGATTCCGGCTGAGTATCCGATCGCGGCCATTCCGCACAACACCGCGCCCGCGACGACGTCTCCGTGGGCGATGCCTGGAAACTACACGGTCGTGCTCACGGTTGCCGGCAAGAGCTACTCGCAGCCGCTGAAGGTCACGATGGACCCGCGGGTGAAAACGCCGCTGGCCGGTTTGCAGGAGCAATACCGGTTATCGAAGCAGGTCTACGACGACGCGATGAAACTCTCGGACGGAATGAACAAGGCAACGGAACTGCGTTCGCAGTTGAAGGCCAGGAAAGAGCACGCGCAGGGCGCAGCCGCCGAAGCTATTACCGCGTTTGAAAAGAAACTGGACGAGGTTGCGGGTGAAGCGGGACGACGTCGCGGGCCTGGTGGCGCAGCGGGCGAATCGCTCGGCTCAGTGCGCGGCCAGTTGATGATGCTGATGGGAGTTCTTCAGGACGCCGATGTCGCGCCGACGACCCAAACCGTCGCCGCAATCGCGGAAGTCCAGAAGAAGGTCCCGGGGGCGTTACAAAACTGGCAGACATTTGAACGCCAGGAAATTCCGACCTTCAACCAACAGTTGAAGTCGGCGGGACTGGAGGAAGTAAAGCTCCAGTAGTTCCTTTTGACATATGAATGCCCCGCCCTGGGATCATCGCAGGGCGGGGCTTTTTTCACTCCTCGGTTGTCTACCGGTTCTTCGGTTCCATGCTGATCTCGGCTAATCCCGCCGCCTTCAACTTCTGGTTGAGGTTTGCGAGATCGGTCGAGACGAAGTGCTCCCATCCGGTTAGCGTGGATTTTTCCTGAGCGAGATATTTGTCCAGCGCTTGCAACTGATCAGGTGTCGGAGCGACGTCGGCGCTCTGTATCGCTCCCTGAACCTGCCGCAATGCGCCCATGACATAGCGAACGCTGGTGTAATCCGTATTGACCGGAATTACGGGCGTTCCATACGAAGGCGGTGGCGGCCCGAGAACCTCGTCCAGTTTCTTTTTGAATTCGGTTGCCGTCGAACTTAGTTCAGAGTTTTGTTTAAGTTTCGGCTTCAAATCACTGAACTGTTTCGTGATTGCAGTGCCTTCGCCAGCAGGCTTCGAAAGCTCCTGGATTCCCGCCACAGCTTTCTGAGAAGCGTCGAACTGCGCTTCCAGATCCGCCTGCGTGGTTTTCACCCGCGGGTCCATCGTGACCGTTAGCGGCTGCGAATACGTCTTGCCGTTGGCCGTCAGTCGAACCGTGTAGGTTCCCGGCAAAACCCAGTTGCCTCCGCCGCGACGCATCATCATCATCATCGGACTTGCTCCGCCGCCCGGCGCAGCGTAGTGAAGATCCCAAACCCAGCGATGCGTTCCGGCTTTTGCCGAGAGCACCTCCGGCTGCTTTACCCAATACATCGGAATATTCAGAGACTTCGCTTCGATCGGATGCGGTTTCTCGTTGCTGGCAAAACGGCGAACCACGTTGCCGTTGCTGTCCAGAATCTCCAGCGTCACCGGGGTAGTCGCATCCGACTTGAGGAAGTAGTCGATGATGGCGCCGTTCGGCGGATTGAAACCGTGCGGGATCTCGGGCGGATAGGGCGTGCCCTGATCATTCCCCGGGTGAATTCGCAACGCGTTCTCGGGCTTGAAGAGATACGCATCCGAGTTCGCCACCTCCGCGCTTGCCTGGCGCAGAGGAGTGATGTCGTCGAGGATCCACATGGAGCGGCCATGGGTCGCGACGGCGAGATCGTTGTCGTGAATCACCAAATCACGTATCGACGTTACCGGCAGGTTCAGTTGCAATGGCTGCCAATCATCGCCGTCGTTGAAGCTGACGTAGGCGCCGAGTTCGGTGCCGGCGAACAGCAGGCCTTTTCGCACGGTATCTTCGCGCACGGCGTTTACGAATGAACCGTCGGGAATACCCTTCCCGAGCAGTTGCCAGGTCTTGCCGCCATCGTGGGTGCGGTAAATGTACGGCTTCATGTCCTCGATGCGGTGAGCATCGACTGCGGCATACGCGGTGTCCTTGTCGAAATGGGAGGCCTCGATGATTCCGACCTTCGCCCACGGCTTAACTTCCGGCGGAGTCACGTTCTGCCAGGTCTTGCCATGGTCCATAGTCACCTGGATCACGCCGTCGTCGGTACCTGCCCATACGATGTTCGGATCGAGCGGCGAAGGTGCGATCGTGTAGATCACTCCTTTGCGCGGACTTACCAGACCGTACTTAGCCGTGATGGGATCGAGGTTCGGCGGGACCGGAGGATTCTCACGCGTGAGATCCTGGCTGAGTTGCTCCCAGGTTTTTCCGCCATCAGAGGTGCGGAACATCATCTGATGCGCGAAGTAGAGATCGTGCTTGTTCGCCATGGAGAAGACGAGTGGAAGCGTCCACGAGGCGCGGAACTGTTCGTTGCGACCGAGAGTCGGCGAAACATCTTCGGTCTGGTTGGTTTTCCAGTCGAAGCGCGCGACGGTTCCGCCGAAGACGATGTTGGTGTTCATGGGATCGGGGGCAAGCATACCGCTCTCGCCGCCGACGGGAATCGGCCGCCAATTGCGCTCGGTGATGTTCGCGAAGTTGGTGCGGCTCGGAACCGCAATTGCGCCGCTGTCCTGCTGCGCACCGTAAAGCCAGTAGGGGAAGCGGTCGTCGGCAATGATGTGGTAAAGCTGCGCTGTTGGCTGGTTGTACCACGAACTCCAGGTCTTGCCGCCGTCGAGGGTCACGATCGTTCCCTGGTCGGCAGAGATGATCATTTGGTCGGAGTTATCGGGGGAGATCCAGATGCTGTGATAGTCGTCTCCGCCCGGAGCACCTTTGAACGCCACGAAGCTGTGGCCGCCATCGATCGACTTGTATACCGACGTGTTCGAAACGTAAACGATGTCGGCATTCTTGGGATCGACCTCGACAATACCGAAGTACCAACCACGGCCCCAGATGCGGTCTTCATTATCCAGTAATTTCCAGCTTTGGCCGGCGTCGTCGGAGCGATACAGGCCACCCTGCTTGGCATCGACAATGGCGTAAACGCGCTTGGGGTTGGTCTTCGCGACGGCGATGCCGATTCGTCCTAGACCTTCTGTCGGCAAGCCATTCGTCAACTGGTGCCACGTCGAACCGCCGTCGGTGGACTTGTAGAGGCCGCTGCCGGGGCCGTTCGACGGCGGATAGATGTTCCACGGTGGGCGTCGCGTTTGCCAGAGAGCTGCGTAAATCGTCTTGCTGTTACTTGGGTCAAAGGCGAGATCGATCGCGCCGGTGTTGTCATCTTTAAAGAGCACCTTCGACCAGGTCTTGCCGCCATCCGTGGTACGGAAGACGCCACGCTCGGCGTTCGCACCGAAGGCGTGCCCTAAAGCGGCCACATAAACAATATTGGGATTCTTCGGATCGATGAGCACGCGGCCAATCTGCTGCGTGTCATCGAGACCAATGTGAGTCCAAGTCTTACCGGCGTCGGTGGACTTGTACATGCCGTTGCCGTAGGTGATGTCCTCGCGCATGTCGGCTTCGCCGGTGCCAACGTAGATGATGTTGGGATCCGACGGAGCAACGGCCATCGCACCAATGGACGCGATCTTCTCGTTGTCGAAGATTGGCTTCCAGGTTTGGCCCGCGTTCTCGCTCTTCCACACTCCACCGCCGACCGCGCCGAAGTAATATAGGCTCGGATTTCCGGGCACGCCGACTGCGGTCAGCGCACGACCGGCGCGAAAGGGCCCGATCAGGCGCCACCGCATGTCCTGGAATAATGCTGGATTCACCTGTTGCGCGCCGGCCGATATCGCCGCGCACCCCACGACGGCGACCAATGCAACCGTCCACGCCACAGCTTTGAGCTGACGCAACATTCGCACTCCAAAATAAATGGGATTCAACGAACTCACGAGGATACTATTCGGAACGGTTTTCGTCACACTGTCCTTCGCTGCGGTCCGGCAACGCCCGGCATTAAAATGAAGCCAATGAAGCGCTCCGGCATCGCCGATCTCCCGCTGCACGGCGGTTGTGTGCCCCGCTGGCTTGCCGAGCGCATGACAACCCTGGGCACGGCGATCGTCGAGGCCGTCCTCTATCACTACGGCTCGTCTGAACTGCTCTCGCGACTGAGTGACCCGTTCTGGTTCCAGGCACTCGGGTCCGTGATGGGGATGGACTGGCATTCGTCCGGAATCACCACCTCCGTGGTGGGCGCGTTGAAGCGCGGTGTCGCCGATCGAGCCGACGAACTTGGAATTTATATTTGCGGCGGCCGGGGTAAACAATCACGTAAGACGCCCGACGAGCTTCGCAGGGTTGCGGGGATCACTGGAGCCGATGCTGAGACGCTCGTGCGAACCAGCCGTCTCACAGCGCGCGTCGACAATAACGCCGTGGCCGATGGATTCCAGCTTTACCTCCACTCCTTCATTCTCGCCAGCAATGGTGAATGGGCGGTGGTGCAACAAGGCATGAACGACGAGACGGGAATGGCGCGGCGCTATCACTGGCACTCAGCGAACGTGCGAGACTTCGTCTCGGAACCGCACACGGGAATCGTCGGCGAAAACCTCGGCGAAATTATGAATCTGGTCGACCGCGAGGCGGGACCGGCACAGAGGGCGATCCTGGAAACAACACGCGAAAATCCCGATAAGGCCTTGGGGGAGATTCGGCGTCTTGTCATGCCGTCACATCACGATGTACCGCTGGAGAACGTCGATCTGAAGCGCCTTGGGTCCGTTCTCGCACTGGCTTATGAGCGCGACCTGCGGGATTTTGCGTCGTTGCTGTTGCTTGAGACACTAGGCCCACGAACGCTGCAATCGCTGGCGCTGGTCGCCGAAGTCGTCCATGGAACTCCGACGCGATTCCAGGATCCCGCGCGGTTCAGCTTCGGACACGGTGGCAAGGACGGCCATCCCTTCCCC
Organism: Terriglobia bacterium; assembly: GCA_032252755.1. Classification (NCBI taxonomy): domain Bacteria; kingdom Pseudomonadati; phylum Acidobacteriota; class Terriglobia; species Terriglobia bacterium. Next base: position 10,812 of record JAVUPY010000047.1, on the reverse strand, counting down.
GTTCCATTGAAGACGTACGACGAGTCAATCTCAGTGCTGCGGCGTTCCCTGAATGCGGCAAAGGTCGGCGACCCCGAAAAGCTTAACGCATTTAAACGGCTGGACCGGTTCAGCCGTGCAATCGAGGAAATCCTCGATCCAAAAGCGGATTTCAGCAAAGCAATCGCACACGAACAGTCAATTTCGAAATCGGTTGGCGGGAGGACGGTTTTCGATGATGGCCGGAAGGGCACTCGGGCCAGTAAGAATCAAATGAAATTGTTCCAAGGGAAAAGCTAGCCGCGTCGCAATGTTGCACCTTGAATCTTGGACCCTGAAACTGCCTTACGTCGAGTAATCCGCATTGATGTGGACGTACTCGGCGGTTAAATCGCAAGTCAACATCCGCGCCGATCCTCTTCCCTTACCGACCTTCATGCGAATTGGGTACTTTGGCTGGCTCATGCAGGCGTGAGCCGCCGTTTCATCGAACGACATCGCCCCGCCTCCGCGGCACACCTGTTGCTCGCCAATGTAAACATCGAGAGCGTTCGGATCGATAGACACTCCCGATCGCCCTACCGCGGCAAGGATACGGCCCCAATTGGGATCGGCACCCGCCCAGGCGGTTTTCACGAGCATCGAGTGAGCGATGGTTCGCGCGATCTTGTCGGCGGCCTTCGCGTCAGGTGCGCCTTCGACGGTGAGTTCAATGACATGCTTCACACCTTCACCGTCGGCGACGATCTTCGCTGCGAGCCACGCACACACCTGTTGCAGCGCTTTAGCGAATTCCTTGGCAGCGCCGCGCGAAGCGAGTGTCACACCGCTCTGCCCGGAGGCCATCAGCAGCACAGTGTCGTTCGTGGAGGTGTCTCCATCGACACTGATGGCATTGAACGTGGAACCAGAGACTTCTCGCAGAACCTTCTTCAGTTGCGCCGGTGACGCTTCGATATCGGTGAACAGGTAGACGAGCATGGTCGCCAGGTTCGGATGGATCATTCCGGAACCTTTGGCGACTCCCAACAGACTCACTGATTTCGTCCCGACTTTGAACTGTACCGATGCGATCTTCTCGACCTTGTCGGTGGTCATGATCGCGCGCGCGAACGCGTGAACGGCGTCCGCGTCGGTCCGCTTCCCTTCGAAAAGGTTTGGCAGTGCGCCTATCAATTTCTCGGCCGGGAGAGGGACGCCAATGATTCCGGTTGATGAAGGGACGATGAATTCCTCGCGAACCTGCATCAAATGAGCAGCCTTGCGGCAGACGTTTTTGGCGGCAACAAAGCCCATGGGTCCAGTCGCACAGTTTGCATTACCGGCGTTCACGACGACTGCCCGCATACGTCCCCGCGTCTGTTTCAGGTTCTGTTTTCCGATCGTGACCGGAGCGGCGCAGACGAGATTCTTTGTAAACATCGCGGCCGCATTGGCGCCGAGCGGCGCTCCCGCCATTGCAAAGTCCAAACCTCCGCTCGCCTTGATTCCGGCCTTTACAGCCGAAAATACAAAGCCCTGCGGAACATGCAATTCATTCACTGAATGTTCTCCAGGTAATTAGCCCTGCCAATATTCCCCGGTGCGAGTATAGCGAACTTGGGCAGCTCGCCGCGATACATCGCGACCTCGTCACAGTTATTGATCCGCGGACAGTTGAGACAATCCTTGTAAAGCTTGTCTGGGATCGCTTCACGTTCGGCGGATTTGAATCCGAACGGCGCAAAGAAGTCCGGGATACGCGTAAACAGGCACACGCAGGTCACGTTCTGCTGTTTGGCTTCTGCCAGCAGTGCGTTGATAATCGCGCTTCCGGCTCCGTGGCCCTCGAAATCCTTCGATACCGTGATGGAACGAATCTCCGCAAGGTGCAGCCCGTAGAGATGCAATGCGCCGCAACCGACGACTTGTCCTTCGTGTTCGAGCACGTGAAAGTCGCGGATGTTCTCGCAGATTTCGGCGAGCGCGCGAGGCAGCAGCGTGCCATCGGTGCTGTACGAGCCAATCAATGTCTCGATCGCAACCGCATCGGAGAGTTTGGCTTTACGCGCACGCATGGATGGCCCCCAACTTCATCGCGACACGCTCTTTCGCCGCAGCAAGAGCTTGCTTCACATGCTCAGGCGCCGTTCCTCCCGGCACGTCATGACACGCGAGCACCGCCGCCAATTGCAGGGCATCATAAAACCCGGCATCGGCGCGTATTCCGCAGTTTTGCAATTCGTCCGCGCTCAAATCCTGTAACTCGCAATTTCTTTCGACACACAACCGCACCGCTGAACCAATCTGCTCATGCGCGCTGCGGAACGGTACTCCCTGCCGGACGAGGTAACCCGCCGCAGCCATGGCATTCATGAACCCCGTACTTGCGGCCGCTTGCATCTTCTGGAGGTTGAGTTCGACCGTCGTCATGAATCCGACGGCGACCTTCAACATCGCTGATGATTGCTGAGCCGCCGCGAACACCGGTTGCTGCGTCTCCTGCATGTCCTTGTTATAGGCAAGCGGCAGACCCTTCATCGTGATGAGCAACTGCGTCGCGTTCGCGATCAGCGCCGCCGACTTCCCGCGGATCAACTCGAGTGAATCCGGATTCTTCTTTTGCGGCATCGCGCTACTGCCAGTTGCGTACTGCTCCGGAAGGGTGACGAAGCCATACTCCGTGGTCGAGAACAGCGCCAGTTCCTCGGCCCAGCGGCTCAAGTGCACTCCCAGCGTCGTGACAGCCTGCACGAACTCAATGCAGAAATCGCGATCGCTGGTCGCGTCGAGGCTGTTCTTCGTTGGCGCGTCAAACCCGAGTTCGCGTGCGATAGCATCGCGATCGAGCGGCAGGATCGTGCCGGCGATCGCGCCCGAACCCAAAGGGCACTGGTTCACGCGCGCGCGGCAGTCCGTCAGGCGGTCGAAGTCGCGGAACGCCATCTCGGCATATGCAAGCAGCCAATGCGCAACCAGGACGGGCTCCGCCCTCTGCAGATGCGTATACGACGGCATCGCCGACGAGCCGGCCTTTTCCGCTTGCCCGATCAATGCGGAGATGAATCGGCCCAGCAATTGCGCGTTTTCATCAATTGCGTCGCGGATGTACAGCCGGAGGTCGGTCGCGATCTGTTCGTTGCGGCTGCGGCCGGTGTGAAGCTTGCGTCCCGTTTCGCCGATGAGCGCAATCAAGCGCTTTTCGACGAAGTGGTGCACATCCTCCACCTCGGGATCGTCCTGTGCGGGAATCCCTTCGGCGAGGATGCGCTCCAGTCCGCTGAGTATGTTCGAGAGTTCTGCGTCAGACAACACACCGGCATTTTTCAGCGCGCGTGCGTGCGCCTTGCTCGCCGCAATCTCCTGCGGAAGCAGCCGCTGGTCGAACGGAAACGACCGCTGCCAGCTCTCGAACTCCGGATCTAGCCCCCCGGCGAATCGGCCCGACCACATCTTCATTACTGCAATGCCTCCGCTGTCTTCTTTGCATTCAGCAGCGCACGCGAGCGGGCCGGCAACGCCAGCAGCCGGATGAATCCTTCCGCGTGCTTCTGGTCGTAACTTTCGCCCATCGTAAAGCTGGCGACATCCATGCGATATAACGAGTTTGGTGACTTGCGGCCGGCGATCTCGATGTTGCCCTTGTAGAGAGCGAGCGTCACCGAACCGGTGACGACTTGCTGCGTGCTCGCAACAAATGCGTCGATGGCTTCGCGCAGAGGCGTGAACCACAGCCCGAAGTACACCAGTTCGCCCCACTTCAGCGCCATCTCCTGCTTGAAGTGCATTGTGTCGCGGTCGAGGCACAGCGCTTCGAGTTCGCGATGCGCGGCCAGCAGAAGCGTCCCGCCCGGTGTTTCGTAGCAACCGCGAGACTTCATGCCGACGAAGCGGTTCTCGACGAGATCGATGCGGCCAATGGCGTTGCGGGCACCGATTTCGTTGAGCAACTCGACGAGAGCGACCGGTTCCAACTCCATTCCTCCGATGGACACCGGCACGCCATTCTCGAACCCAATTTCGACCTGCTCAACCTTGTCGGGCGCGTCTTTCGGAGACATCGTCCACTGCCAAGTCGTCTCAAGAGGCGCGTTGTTGGGATCTTCGAGTTCCCCACCCTCGTGGCTAACGTGCAGCAGGTTGCGGTCGCGACTGTGGATTTTCTCGCGGCTCTGGGCCACGGGAATTCCGTGCGCCTCGGCGTAATCGAGGCAGTCCTCGCGCGACTTGAGTTCCCACTCGCGCCACGGCGCAATGATCTTCAACTCGGGCGCCAGTGCCTGGAACGCGTGCTCGAAGCGCACCTGGTCGTTGCCCTTGCCGGTGCAGCCGTGCGCAACGGCCGTCGCGCCCTCCTGCAGCGCGACTTCGACCTGATACTTCGCGATCAGCGGGCGCGCAAGCGAGGTTCCGAGCAGGTACTTGTGCTCGTAGACGGCGCCTGTGCGGATCGCCGAGAAAACGTAATCTGTCAGGAACTCTTCGCGGAGGTCCTTCACGATCACCTTCGAGGCGCCGGTCTTGTACGCTTTCTCAACGACGGCCTCGATGTCGTCCCCCTGGCCGACGTCGGCGACAAAGGCGATGACGTCATAGTCATAGTGTTCCTTCAGCCATGGAATGATGATCGACGTGTCGAGACCACCCGAGTACGCAAGCACAACTTTTTCAGACAATGGAGTTCCTCCGCTGGGCACGGCTCGCGCCGCCCATCAACATCACTAGAATCGCTTTCTGGATATGCAACCGGTTCTCGGCCTCGTCAAAGACGATCGACCGCGCCGAATCGATGACGGACGCCGCAACCTCGTCGCCGCGGTGCGCTGGAAGACAGTGCATGAAGAGCGCGTGCTTGGAGGCATGCGCCATCAGTTCGTCGTTCACCTGGTAGGCTGCAAACGTCTTCTTGCGCTCGGAAGCCTCGGCCTCCTGACCCATGCTCGCCCAAACGTCTGTGTAAACGACATCTGCGGCGGTAACGGCAGCGACGGGATCGTTGACAATGTGAATCTTTGCGCCAGTCTTCACGGCGAGTTTCTTGGCGGCTGCGACGATGCCGGAGTTCGGCTCGAAGCCCTTGGGGGTTCCGACAGAAATCTTTGCGCCTACGGCGGCCGCCGCGAGAAGCAGCGAATGCGCGACGTTGTTGCCGTCACCGACGTAGGCAATCTTCGCGCCCTTGAGTTCGCCGAACTTCTCGCGAACGGTCAGGGTGTCGGCCAGCGCCTGGCAGGGATGCTCGAAGTCGCTCAGCGCATTGATGACCGGGATCGCCGCATACTCCGCCATCTTCGCAACAGTTTCGTGTGCGAAGGTTCGAAGCACGATGCCATCGATCCAGCGTTCCAGGTTATGCGCGATGTCGCTCAGGGGTTCGCGGTCGCCAAGACGAGAACCGGTCTGGTCGACAAAAAACGAAACGCCGCCCAGGCTGTTCATCGCCGACTCGAAGGTCAGGCGCGTGCGCAATGAGGGCTTTTCGAAAAACAGAACGAGCTGTTTTCCGGCGAGCATACCTCGGAAATCCGCAGGCGAGTGCTTCATCGCCGTCGCGAGGTCAAGTAGGCCGGTGATTTCTTCCGGCGTCAGGTCCTGGATCGAGACCAGGTCGCGCTTCGTGCCCACCGGCGTTGCAATCGCCGCGAGCGGATTGGTCAGGGCTGTTGTCACTGCTGTTCTCTCCTCACCGGCGCAGCCTTTCTGCTGTTCGCCTGCAAGACTTCGTCCAACTTTGAAATCACTTCATCGACGTGCTCGCGCTCGATGATGTAGGGCGGCAGGAATCGCAGCACCGTATCGTGCGTGCGATTGATGATTACGCCGCGCTCCAGCATCTGCTTCATCACGGCCTTCGCTATGTCAGCCGACTTCAAATTCGCTGCATTCATCAACCCCATGCCGCGAACTTCCTTGATGATCTTGTGCTTCTTCTTCAATTCGCCCAGTCGCTCGCGGAAGTACACTCCGAGTTCCGCGATGTGCTCCAGCATCCCGGGGCGGGAGAGGACTTCGAGGAACTTATCCGCTGTTGCGCATGCAAGCGGGCCGCCACCGAACGTTGTACCGTGCATACCAGGATGAAATGCCTCTGCGACTTTGTTCGTGGTCAGGACGGCACCGAGCGGCAATCCGCCGGCGAGTGGCTTCGCAACCGTCACGATGTCCGGCGTGACACCGTAGTCCTGGTACGCGAAGTAGCGACCCGTGCGACCGCAGCCGCACTGGATCTCATCGAGGATCAGCAGCGCGCCGCTGTTCGAAGTCAATTCACGCGCGGCTGCAAGAAATTCCGGCGAGACTGGGACGATTCCGCCTTCGCCTTGTACAGTCTCCAGGCCGATGGCAACCACTGTATCGTTGAACTTCTTCTTCAGGTCCTCGATCTTGTTGAACTTGACGAAGCTCACGCCCGGCAGCAACGGCGTGTACGGATCGCGATACTTCTTCTGACCGGTCGTCGAGAGCGCGCCGTAGGTGCGGCCATGGAAGGAGTTCTCCATCACCAGGAACTTCGCCTTCGGCTTCTTTTCTTTTGGCGCGACCTGCTTTCCATAAGCGCGCGCCAGCTTCAGCGCAGTCTCCCATGCTTCGGTTCCGCTGTTGCAGAAGAACACGCGGTCCATGCGGGACATTGCGGTGAGCTTCTCCGCGACGCGCGACTGGTAATGGTGATAAAAGAGGTTTGACGTGTGAAGCAGCTTCCCGGCCTGCTCTTCGATGGTTTGTCGAATCTCCGGATGCGCGTGGCCCAAAGCGTTCACGCCGATTCCGGTGAGAAAGTCGAGATAGCGTTTGCCTTCGCTGTCGTAGAGGTAGACACCCTCGCCGCGCTCCAGCAACACGGGGAGGCGGTCGTACGTCTGCACCAGCAACGATTTTTCTTTTTCGGCGGTCTCCTGCTGCGCCGAATGCAACACGGCTGAACTCACTGAAGCACCTCGGTCCCAAATTCAATCGACTGGCTGAAGAATCCCGGCAGAACTTCAACGTTTGCAGCCGGCATGATGCGCACGCGATTCACGCCGCGCTGCAGCGCCAGCGTGCAGGCCTCCAGCTTCGGAATCATCCCGCCGCTGATCGTGGACTGCTGAACCATCCCGCCGATCTCGCCGAGATGGAGCCACTTCACCACCATGCCGTCGACGCCCTTCACTCCGGGAACATCGGTCAGGAAGACGAGGGCGTTTGCCTTGCAGGCGACGGCGACGGCCGAAGCCATGCTGTCGGCGTTCACGTTGTAATACTCGCCATCGGAACCGAGCGCGATGCTGGCGATGACCGGGATCGCGCCGTGTTCCCACAGCGCCTCGAACCACTTCGACTCCACACGGCAGATGTCGCCGACGAACCCGAGATCGACTTCGCCCGTGCGTTTCGACGCGCGCATGCATTGCAGGTCGCCGCCGCAGAGGCCCAGCGTCGGCTGACCGGTGTGGCCGATTGCCGCAACCAACTGTTTGTTCAAGTGGCCGGCAAGGACCATCACCGCCACGTCGCGCGTCTCGGAATCTGTGACGCGCAGGCCATTGATGAATTCTGACTTGCGGCCGAGCTCTTTCAGGGTTCGCGTGAGGGCCGCGCCGCCGCCGTGGACGACTACGACCTTGTGTCCCTGTTTCGCGAGGCTCGCGATGGAGGTTGCAAACTTCTGGACGATTTCCTTATTGTCGAGGGCCGCTCCACCAAGTTTTACGACGACCTTCATTGCAAACCCTCCCCTTCATTCCATCCGAACATCACGTTCATGTTCTGCACAGCCTGGCCAGAGGCGCCCTTCAACAGGTTGTCGAGACAGGAGACGAGGACGACGCGCTTCCCGTCCGGTGCCACCGAGAATCCGATGTCGCAATAGTTCGTATGCAGCGAGAACTTGATCTCCGGCAGCCTGCACGCGCCGAACACCCGTACCCAATGCCGCCCGGCGTAGTACCCACGCAGGCACTGCTCAAGTTCCGCCGAGCTCGCGTTCTTCACCCGGACGTAAATCGTCGAGAGAATTCCGCGCGGAATCGGCAGTAAATGAGGCGTAAGTTGAAGTTGCTCCGAAGTGACTCCGAGTTGCTCGAGAATTTCGCCTGTGTGCCGGTGACCAAATACCGAGTATGCCGAGAGGCTCTCCGCGACTTCTACGAAGTGCGTCTTGGCGGTCGGAGTCTTGCCCGCGCCGGAGACGCCCGATTTCGAATCGCAGATGATGCCGTGGTCGAGATCCACCAACCCGGCCTTTACCCAGGGCGTGAGCGCAAGGATGATGGATGTCGCATAGCAACCGGCGTTCGCGACCAACCCGGCGTTCGCGATCGCATCGCCATGCAACTCAGGAATGCCATAAACGGCAGCTTCGTCGAGTTCCGCTGCCTTGGCGGGATCGGCGTCCCTGAACCCGTATACATTCCGATTTGCCGGATTCTTGAGTCGCCACGCGCCACTGAGGTCGACGACGCGAACACCGCGCGCTGCTGCTTCCGGACCCCACTCGCGTGAGACCTCATGCGGTGTGCACAGGAAAAGAACATCAACCCCGCGCTCCTTGACCGCGCTCCACGAGAAGGCCTCGATCGGAAGCGACCCGTTGCCGTTGCCGGAGAGTTGCGGATAGAACTCGGTCATGTCGGGCGAGTGTCCGTCGCCCTCGCGGCGGAGGAGGATCGGCTTCTTGAGGCGAGGATGGCCGAGCAGTATCCGGGTCAACTCGAATCCGGTGTACCCGGTCGCTCCGACCACTGCGGGCTGTAGCCTGGCGCTCATCATGAATATGCAAAGCGTATGCATATTTATGCATACGCGTGAATAAATATTCGAGCATATGGGACTCTACTGTCAATTAATTTTTTGTAATTTTTTGGCGGGCAGCTCGGCGCTAAAGCCTTGTCCCGCAATGAAGAAGCCGTGACTTTCGTCACGGCTTGGCGTCTCCCACAGCGCTGTTGGTTTGCGAACAGCAGATTACGGAATCAGCAGCGTCTTGCCGGTTGTTTTCCGCCCCTCCAGATCCCGATGCGCCTTCTCGGCCTCCGCCAAAGGGTAGGTCTGCCCGATGCTGATCTTCAACTTTCCACTCGCCACCCAGCCCATGACGTCTGAAGCGCGCCACTCGAGTTCTTCGCGGGTCGCAATGTAGGCCGCCAGCGTCGGCCGGGTCACGTAAAGCGAGCCCTTCTGAGACAGTTTGATCAGGTCGAACGGCGGCACCGCTCCGCTGGCTCCGCCGAACAAGACCATGTACCCACGAGGCCTCAGGACGTTGAGCCCTTTCTCGAACGTCGTCTTGCCGACGCCGTCATAGACGACGTGCACGCCCTTGCCACCGGTCAACCGCTTCGTCTCCGTCTCGAAATCCTGCTGGTCGTAGTTGATGACGTGGTCGGCCCCGAGTCTGCGCACGATATCGCATTTCTCGTCGGTACCCGCCGTGGCGATGACCGTTGTGTCGATCATCTTCGCCATCTGGACCAACAGTTGGCCCACGCCTCCGGCCGCCGCGTGGATCAGGCAAGTCTCGCCGGACTTGAGGGGATAGGTGCTTTTGACGAGGTAGTGCGCCGTCATTCCCTGGAGCATCAGGGCTGCCGCCTGTTCGAAACTCACGCCGTCGGGAATCTTCACCAGGCGGTCGGCTGCTACGGCGGACTTTTCCGCGTAAGCTCCCTGCAGTCCCGTATAGGCCACACGATGACCGGGCTTCACCGTGGTCACATCGCTACCAACTTTCTCCACGATCCCCGCGGCCTCTTGCCCGACGATGAATGGCAGGTTGGAGGGGTAGCGACCTTCCCGGAAGTAGACATCTATGAAGTTCAGCCCGGCGGCTTCAATCCGCACCAGAGCCTCGGTGGCTTTCAGCTGCGGCTCAGGAACATCGTGATATTCGAGGACCTCCGGGCCCCCGGTATGACTTACCTCGACAGCTTTCATTGAAGAATCCTTTCAGGCGATCGATATGACTACGCCATTATCACGTGTAAGTCCATGCGCTTTCGATGAAGCCGCCACATTCGCGGATTCAGTATGGACTGCTATCCGGGGAGGCAGTTGGACGACACGGCTAAAACCGTTATCGGCCTCCTGACATCCAACTTCGCTGTGATCTACTCTTCCCAGGGCACGAGGCGTGATCTCATAGAAGTATCGGTGGGTTACGCGCTCATTCTCATTGCCGTTTGGACGCCTCTGCACGTCGAGCGGATCATCTTCTGGTTGGCGTTTTCCTGGATAGTCTCGACCGTTTTGCTAGCTCGCAACGACCGGGACATGCTCGGACTTGGGCTGTCCGGATTACCCAGTTCGCTGTGGATCCTCGGGATTGCGCTCGCATTCGCCAGCTTAGACCTGCTGATCTCAACCTGGTATAGCGCACTGCATCCTCTCTATGGGCCAGTGCCTGTGGGGCGGCACATGTGGGGCTATATGATCTGGGCACTCATGCAGCAGTTTGTCCTGCAGGATTTCTTCCTGTTGCGGCTGGTTCGGCTTCTGCCGACGCGAACGGCCGCCGTATTCACAGCAGCCGCTCTGTTTGCCACGGCTCACGTTCCCAATCCGCTGCTCACGGTGGCGACCATGTTTTGGGGTGTTGTCGCCTGCCTTTTGTTCCTGAAGTACCGCAACCTCTATGTTCTGGGGATTGTCCATGGCATTCTCGGACTCTGCATCGCCGTGTCCATTCCGAACGCGATTCATCATCACATGCGTGTGGGAATCGGGTACTTGCGATATCACCCGGACCAGGCCGCGCTGAACCGAGCCGATGTCAGCGGACATGTCCGGGGGACGCCAGGAGCGGCGCAGTAGGAGAAGCTGCGACCTCGCGCAGACATAACAAGGCCGGCGCACGCCGCGCCGGCCTCTTCACTC
>JAVUPY010000046.1 GCA_032252755.1 Terriglobia bacterium | reverse complement strand
ATTCTCCGCCAAGTTGTTGCTTAGTTCCAGCGCTGCATGTTCCAGGAAGATTGTCAGCCGCCTCCATAGTCTGAGAGCATAGCTGCAGGCTTTGCCTGCCGCGCTCTTGGGCAACACGATCTTGCTCATCGCAAGGATCTGTTCGTGGATTTTGTCGAGCAGGGGTAGGGCCTCCTGGAGTCGCAGGGCATGACGGGCTGCGTGATCCATCTTCTCGTCGCGAGCACGAGCATCGATCGCAAACAAGGCGTCCATCAGTTCGACGATGCGCACCGAATCCACGTCCTGCTTGTTGAGCTTGATTGCGTCGATGAAGTACCGTCTCGCATGGCTCCAACAGGCCGCATGTACCATCTTCGGGCCGCCCACACCACGGTCGTAGGCCACATATCCGTCTGTTTGTAAAATTCCTTCGAACTTGTCCAGGAAATGCGCCGGGCCTTCGCGATCGCGACCCATGCGAAAATCGAAGACCACCGAACCTCCCGGCGATCCGTATTGCCACAGGTATGATTGGTGATTCTTGCCGCGACTATCATGTGTCTGAACATCGACAGGCGTTTCATCGGCCTGGATGTAGCTTCCTGCCAGCAACTGACTCCGCATCGCGCTCACCACGGGCGCCAGCATTTCACCAACCGTCATGATCCAGCCACAGATCGTAGCGCGGCCGATATCGATGCTCGCATCGCGCAACAAGATCATGCTTTGACGGTAGACAGGATTATGATCCCCATACTTTCGAACGATCGTATCGATGATGATTTGGTCCGACACCAGGCTCTTGTCGATGATTCGTGGGGTTACGGGCGCTGTGGCTACGCCTTGCTCTTCGCACTTCTTGCACGCCCGCTTTTCACGCTTGAGGACTTGCACGAAATACTCGGCCGGCTTCACGTCGAGAACTTCGCTGACTTCGTACCCGATCACCTTCGTCTCAGCGCCGCAGCTGCCGCACTTGCACTGTTCCGGCGTGCAGGCAACGATCTTCTCCACGCGGGGCAGATCGGCGGGCAGTTTCTGGTGGCCGGGATGCGAACGCCTCTTCTTCTGCTTCTCATCCTGCGAAGAACCAGGCAGCGTCTCACGTTCGCTCTCGACAGCAACTTCTACGTTGCTGACGCCAGGTTCATGCTCCAACAGTTCCAATTGCAGGCCGCTCAGCTTCTCACTGCCGGGTCCATACTTGGCAATTCGCGCCAGCCGCAACCGCTCTTCAAGAACCTGTACCTTCAACTGCGCATTCTGTAGCTGGAACTCGTACGAGTTGAACTTGCCGTTCACTGCGGCAAAAAGCGAAGGATCAAGATGCGCTTTCAGTTGATCGAGAAGGTCGATGCGGGAGGATGAACCATCGGTCGGAGTGGGCGTTGCGGAAGGATTGAGATTCGCACTCACGATGCTTATTGAATAGCAGAAACACTTGTGGATAAACAAGTGAAAAGCACTGTATTCATGCGGTCTTTCGTGACTTTGATGATTCATCCGCGATGGGCTTGCGAAACCACTTGCGTTCGCGTGCCTGGGCAAGATCGATACCACCCAGAAGCATCGCAAACTGCTCCTGGCTCAACACCACTTTGCGCTGCTCCTGATCGACGACGGGCCAGTGTACTCGTCCCTTTTCAATTCGCTTCGAGCAGACCCATAGCCCTGTTCCGTCAAAGAAAATGACCTTGAGACGATTCCTCTTTGCGTTTGAAAACAAAAACAGATGACCGCTCAATGGATCGCACAACAACTGGTCGCGCACAAGACCATAGAGGCCATCGAACGATTTACGCATGTCGGTTGTGCCAGGAGCAAGATAGATGCGCGTCGCAGCGCCCACGCCGAACACGCTACGACCTCTCAAGAACAGCGACCAAGCGTCGTAACGTCTGGTCGTCGAACCCATCGCCCACTTCCACCCGGCGACCGTTCGACAAAAGCACCTTAAGAGAAACCGTCCGATCCAGATTGCAAACAGGATTTACGACTTCAGCCAGCTTTACCTCAACCAGGGGGCCACGTCCGACAACTTCGCTGTCTTGACGGGCTTCCGCCTCAAACTGTTTCTGCAAATGGCGGCTAAGCGTGCTCAATGCCAACCCATGACGGCGGCAGAACTCGCTTCGTCTCAAACCGCTCGCTCGGTAAGAACTCGCAATCCGAGCAATCTCCGCCCGACCCCGACGACGAACCGCCATTCCAGTCTCTCCAGCCATGACAACAGTCCACCACAGCCGAGACACGGTTAACAGATGTGGTTGGTCAGACGGATACAATCAATGGATTGAGACGCCGATGGTCATCACCTCGCTCGATCTCGCAAAGCGCGAGAACATTCTTCCTGGCCTGAAGCAGGTGCGATGGGATTTGGTCAATCTTTATCATTGGGCTTGGAGTAAGCATCCCTGAACATACGACGGTCGAGGCTGACCGTGCGATGAGATCTTGCGCTCGCATCTACACAATTATTCAGGAACCGCCGACTCTGTGGGTGCCCGAGAAATTAGTAGATCAAGAATTAAAGGTTGTCAATGTATTGCCCATGTATATGCAAGGCATCCCAAGAACAGATAACTATGACCGGGTTGCGAAGACCATCGTCGAATCGGTGAAGGAAACCAATCCGATTGCATACGTAACCTACGCAACCCTCTAGCGTACGATAGTGTCACACAGAATATCATTCGCTATGCCAAGCAATTTGTCATCCCGTTTCGGGTCATACCGGGCATTTCGTCGATTGATTCTTTGCTTTGCGACCTTGGCGTGGACATGGCGCCCGGTATTCAGATATTTGAAGCGTCCTGGCTGGTAGCTGCTCAGATTAGGCTGCGCACCGACGTCGCCGCTGTACCACTACAAGTGGGAGCTTTCGGTTCTTTTCTGGCTCACTACGATACTTTCCCGTCGTCAGCTGCGCTGGCAGGCTTAGTTGGACATTTGACCCACGTTTCCCAATCATCGCGGCCTCGGCATAAAGGGCAAGTCCCACCATGCTGCGGCGAGTGTCCTTCGTGAACATGCAGAATGCCAGGGGTAAACGAAGGTTTGGAAACAGGCCACGCGGAATCATGTCGGCGCGCAGGCTCCACTTCTCATTCCAGCGATTCACCCGGCCAAATGTCTGAAAGGCATAGGCGGGAAGCAACAGCCCGCAGCGTCCATCGGTAGGCAGGATGTGATGGGAGCGGTTGAGGAACCGTTCGATCACCGGCACGACGAATGGCGGATTGCCGATGACGGCAGTCACATCCGGGGGGAGCGGGATGGTCGAGAAATCTCCAGTAAGGATCTCGCGATTTGTGTTGGCACGTGCTCGGTCGGCCAGTTCGGGATCGATCTCGACGCCGATCACAGGAACTGAATCCGGGATGGCTTTCAAGAATGACCCGAGACCGCAAGAGGGTTCGATCACCAGGTCTGAAGGATTGAGATCGGGAAAATAGCGTGTTACCAGAGACTCAGCCGCCCATTCGGGAGTAAACCATTGTGAAAGCGCGGGATTTTGGGGTCCGCTTTCCTGCTGTTCTTCTGAGGGGAACGCTTCAAACAGGAGCGGATTTGCAGCGGTCGAATGGTCGAAACTCATACATCACTCCTCTTAGTCGAACGAAAAAGGGGTCGAGATTCCGACGCCGTCGAATGCGCGAAACGATGTGTGTGGAAGCTACTCGATGGAGCGTGCGAAACGTATTGCCTCACCGGGCTGGACCCTGGCCCAATCATTCCCCGATCCGCGCCGATATGTATCGCCGTTCGTCGGATCAATGTTGAGATAGCGCCGGGAATTGATATGTTTGTACATCTCGAGCCCACGGTCTTGATCGCGGCCCATGTACATGAACTCCGAGCAATACGAGGGGCCAAGCAAGCGTTCAAGGGCTTTCCACGGCGAAACCGCATCGGACACTTCCAGAGTGTGTTCCTCGACATTGAAGGAATCCAGCGAGCCCTCGATCTCACTCTGGAGGTAGCTGGCCAGTTCGTCAAAGTTGCCCGCGCCAATGTGCTTGTCGAATACGGCCTCTTCCTCAGTCGAATTGCACAAGCGGCCTTTGGTTTCGATGTAGGCATCTTTCTGAGTGGCGTGTACGGAGGTGCTGAGACCGGAGTCTGTGTCCGAGGTGACGGTCCAGACAGTGATTTTCATGGGTGCTCCTAAGGGTTAAAAAGGCGACCGCTATTCTTTTCTTCGGATAGATCGCCGGATAGATGAGGCGCGAACATTATCTGCTAGCGCATGCTGGATGTGTGGCTGGACGGCGACGTGTACCCTTCCGGCTTTGTCGCGTTGGCATGGAGCGCGACCATGGCCGCCTTGCCAAGCTCGTTGAGGTGCCCGTTGACGGCTCCCTCGACAAGCGCGAGGTCCCGCGGCGCCAGGTCATTACCGTCGTGGGTGGCGCGGAGGATGTCGATAGCAAGGTCAGACATACCCCGCGTGGGCTCTGTGGGTTCCGCAGACGCGCCCCGATAGCAATTGCC
>JAVUPY010000045.1 GCA_032252755.1 Terriglobia bacterium | reverse complement strand
GACTCGCCGGATTCGCGCGTCAATACCCTCGGCCACCAGATGATGTGCATGTGCGGTTGCGGCCAGATCCTCTCCGAGTGCAACCACGTCGGCTGCACTTACAGCACTCGTCAACTGGCTGAAGTGCGCGAAATGGTGCTGCGGGGCGACAACGATGCGGCCATCAAGAACGCCATGGTGCAGAAGTACGGAACCACCGTGCTCGCCGCGCCCACAACTTCCGGTTTCAACATCGTCGCCTGGATCATGCCCTTCGCGATTTTCGGGCTCGCCATCGCAGCCGTCGTGCTTGTGGTTCGCGCGTGGAAACGCCGCACTCCACCTGCGCTCGCCACATCGCCTGCCGCTGGTAGCCACGCGCTCGATACGTACCGCGACCTCGCCCGCAAGGAGACTGAACTTTGATATTTGTCGCACTTATGTTTTTCCAGCAGGCCGCACAGTCGGACGGCACCCAACTCGCGCTTCTGATTCTCGGCAGCGCCATCTTCACGGCCGCGCTGCTCATATACATCTTTCAGCCGACCGCTGTACATACACCCGAGGCCAAAACGCGCCTGAGCTATCTTTACGAGCGCAAAGAGCAGGTCTACGAAAATCTGCGCGACCTCAATTTCGAGTACAAGGCTGGCAAACTCAGCGACAGCGACTTCACCTCGATGCGCGATTCCATGGAGCAGGAAGCCGCCACCGTCCTCGCCGAAATCGATCAACTCGAGCGTGCCGCGCTGAAACCTTACAATTACCAGCAAAACCGCACTTCTAATAAAGGAGCCCGCGCTTGATGCGCCTCGCTCGCAGTTATCGTTTTTACGTTCTTCTCGTACTCGCCCTGTTTTCGATTTCCGCTCTGGGACAGACTGTCTCCGGCATCGTCACCAACGACACCACCGGCAAACCCGCTGCGAACGTCGAGGTCACGCTGCTCACTCTCGCCAACGGCATGTCGGAGAGCGGCAGCACCAAGACCGACGCCCAGGGTCACTACTCCATGCCAATGCCGAATACCGGCGGACCGCATCTAGTGCGCGCAACCTACCAGGGGGCGAATTACTTCACGATGGTTCCGCCGGGCACGTCTCAGGGCGACATCTCCATCTATGAGGGCGCAAAGAAGGTCGACGGCATCACGGGTACTGTCGACGTAATGAAGTTGCAGTCTGACGGCAACACCTTGCAGGTGATGGAACTCTGGGCGGTGAACAACGCGTCCAATCCCAAGCGTACGCTGACCGCCGACAATTCCTTCGAGATCGTTCTCCCTGATGGCGCACAGATCGACGAGGCGTCTGCTCAGAGCCCGAACGGCCAACCGCTGCAAGCCATGCCGGTTCCGCTGAAGGCAAAAAATCACTACGCCTTCAACTTCGCTCTCAAACCCGGCGAGACTCGTTTCCAGGTCGCCTACCACATGCCATACACCGGCGCGGCCAGCATCTCGCCGAAGCTGCTGATGCCCTACGAACACTTCGTCGTCATGATCCCGACTTCCATGAAGTTGGCCCTGAAGAACGCGTCCTTGTTCCAACCCATGACCGATCAACCGGGATCTACCGTGCAGGTAGCGCGCGAGGCGGGTCCGGGCACCGACGTCTCCTTCAACGTATCCGGTACCGGCACCATCCCTGACAACAATGCACAGCAGGCGCAGGGCGGCCAGGGCGCCATGGGCGCGCAGCAGGACGACAACCGTCCCGGGGGCGGTCTTGGGCCGCCGATCGATGCTCCCGATGCGCTCGCGAAATATCGCTGGCCGTTGCTGATCGTCTTGCTCGTGGTGCTATTCGGCGTAGCCTATCTTGCTCTGTCGCGTACGTCCGGTCAGTCGCCGGTTACAACTGAAGGCGTGTCCGTCCCGATTCCCGACCAACCGGCCCGAGCCGCCGCTGCTTCTGTTCCGCCGAGTACTCCGGAGTCTCCTGCGTCCGCTCCGAAATCCGGGAACACTTTGTTGGACGCAATGAAAGAAGAACTCTTCCAGTTGGAAATCGAGCGGCAACAGGGTCAAATCTCTTCCGAGGAATACGAAACCCAAAAGACCGCCCTCGACCAGACGCTGAAGCGAGCTCTGGCAAGGTCCCAGAAAAACTCCTAGACTCTTGCCCCACATGTGCTCGCTTCACTTGCGAGAAATGTGGGGCATTCCTGCATTCGTCGCCAAATCGGTTCTGAAACGGCTGTCTACTCTCCCGGCACCACGAACCCGTACTTCTCCAGTATCCTCCTGGCCGTCCCAGTCTTCATGAATTGCAGGAACTTCGCCGCCGCCGCTTTCTGTTTCGACTGCTTCACGATCGCCGCTCCCTGCTCGATTGCCGGATAATCCTTCGCTGGAACTTCAGCATATCGTCCACTGTTGCGCATGCCCGGCGACACCGCCAGCGACAGAGCCACCAGTCCCATGTCCGCCGTCCCACTCTGTACAAATTGCGCCGTCTGCGAAATGTTTTCCCCCAACACAAGTTTGCTCTCCACTTTCTCGTACACTCCCGCAGACTTCATCGCCGCCACCGCCGCCCGCCCATACGGAGCATGTTTCGGATTCGCAATAGCAATCTTGTGGACGGAGGGATCGAGCAGCGCCAACAGCCCTTTACTCAAGTCGATCTTCGAACCGTTCGGCACCCAAAGCACGAGTTTTCCATCGGCATACCGATACAGCGATCCCGGCTCCGCATATCCCTCCGAGATCAGCTTCTGCGGGTACTGCACGTCCGCCGAGAAGAAAAGGTCGAACGGCGCCCCATTCTCAATCTGTGTCGTGAAATTTCCGGAAGAACCGTAAGTGACGCGCACAGGAATGCCCGTCTGCTTTTCGAACTGCCCGCCAAGATCACGAAATGCAAATTGAAGATCGGCCGCCGCGGCAACTGTGAGTTGCTGTGCCGGTGCGATTACAGTTGTCAGCACAAGAACGGCTAAGATTCCTGCTTTCATCAATATATATGATATCGTATTTATCGCTTATACGATTACGTATTGAAACGTATTGAACTGTGCAATTGAACTGGGAGTACTGACGCTTGAGAAGTGTTGCCGTTCTGCTGTTTGCCCTCGTGTCCACCTTTCCGGCGCTCTCCCAGGACAACTGGGTGAGCGATTGGCTGCAAAGAGTCTCCGCTACCCAATCCCAGCAACCTCATTGGATCACACCTGTCGCCACGGTTACGCCCCGTCTCGAGCAGGAGTTTCGTTCCGACTTCATCCACCAGTTCACCCCCACCGGCGATCCCGTCACCAATCTCGGTGGCGGCAAGGGCCTGGAACTCATTCCCACGCACAACACGGAACTCATCTTCAACATCCCGCCATATCTCGTTCACGGTAATCCTACGACCCCTGATGGTTTCGGCGATGTATCTTTTCTCTTGAAGTACCGCATTCTCTCGCGCAACGAAGAGCACGGCGATTACATTCTCACCGCCTTCCTCGGCGGCAGCATTCCCACAGGTTCGCACAAGAACGGCGCCGCGAGCGCCATCGTCACGCCAACCATCGCTTTCGGAAAAGGCTGGCATAAATTCGATATCCAGACGACGCTCGGCTCTGGCCTTCCTGTCGAGGACACCGCCGAGATAGGCCGCACCTTGCTTTCCAACACGGCCTTCCAGTTTCACATCTTGCGCTATCTCTGGCCCGAAATCGAACTCAACGAGACTCACTGGTACGGCGGCGTTCGCGATGGCAAGACCCAGAACTTTGTCACTCCCGGCCTTGTCCTCGGCCGCTTCCCTATTCACAATCGCATCGGCCTGACCCTCGGCGCTGGCTTTCAGGTCGCAACCTCGAGTTTCTACCAGTACAACCATGCTTTCATCGGCACAATAAGAATGCCTTTCTGACCGCCGCTCTCCGAGATAAACTTGGCTGCCATGAGAGACACATCGGCGTTCATGACCCCGCGCGAAGCTGCGCAATCTCTCGGCATCAGTTATCCAACCCTCAAGCACTGGATTCTCTCGGGCAAGATCAGGACCGTGAAAACTCCAGGCGGGCACCACCGCATCCCCGTCGGCGAACTCGACGAGTATCTGCCTCGCCGCCGCAAAGCACGTAATAATGCCACCCTTCGTGTGGTCAGCGGCCGTAATCAGTTGATCGGGAGAGTTGCAGAAATCAAGGTGGAGGGCCTGCTCGCCAAGGTCGTTATCTCCCTCGGAGAACAACGCGTGACTTCGATCATTACCGCCGAAGCTGTTGCCGATCTCGCTCTGAAGAAAGGTGACATCGCCGTAGCCCTCATCAAGGCCACCGAAGTCATGATCGCCCGTCCCTAGTCGCCACAAAAACAAGGGCCTCGAACTGGTTAGCTCGAGGCCTGCTTGTAAGCGATCGAATCGTCAACGGCTGATTTTCCGGCGAACGATTCCCGCTAAATCAAGATTCAGTACAACATGCGCAATTCTATTCAAAGCACTCCAATGGCCATTTAATCCAGAACTCTCAACAACAACGGTAAGTGTTTACTTTTCAGCATCTTAACTCGAACCTTGTCGAATTCTCCGAATCCAAGCGAGTCGGAAGTAACTTACCCGTATATGCAATAACTTGCACATATACCGAAGCCAACTCTCCTCAGTTTCTCTACTACGCTGTCTCCAGTGCCAGCGCCATCCCCATGCCGCCGCTCACGCACAGCGTCGCCAGCCCACGTTTCGACTTCCGCCGAAGCATCTCGTGCAACAGCGTCACCGTGATTCGCGCGCCCGTGCATCCGATTGGGTGTCCCAGTGCGATCGCGCCTCCATTGACGTTGAGTCGTTCACGATCAAAATGCAGTTCGCGGTCGCAAGCGAGCACCTGGGCAGCGAACGCTTCGTTCAACTCCACAACATCGAAATCCCCAAGCTTTATCCCTACTCGTTCTTCGAGTTTCCTCACCGCAGGCACAGGCCCGATTCCCATCGTGCGCGGATCGACCCCCGCCGCCGTGAAGCCCACCACGCGCGCAAGAGGTTTCAATTTCCGATCCCGCACGAACTTCTCGCTTGCCACAACCAGTGCCGCGGCTGCATCCGTTATCCCCGAAGAATTCCCTGCCGTAATTGTTCCGGTTTTTGAAAACACCGGCGACAGCTTTCCCAGCTTTTCCATCGTCGCGCCAAGGAACGGATGTTCGTCGCGATCGAGCACCGTAGTTCCCTTCTTCCCTTCGACACTGACTGGCACAATCTCGTCTTTGAATCGCCCCGCCTCTATCGCCGCCTGCGCCCGCTGCTGCGAAACCAGCGCAAACTGGTCCTGCTCCTCGCGGCCAATTTTGAACTGTTCTGCCAGCAACTCCGCCGTCTCGCCCATGATCAGTTTTGCCAAGGGACAGAAGAATCCGTCGCGATACATCCCATCTACCAGTTCAGCGTTGCCCAGCCGATACCCCCATCGCGCACCGTCCAGGTAGTAAGGCAGTCGTGACATCGACTCCGTTCCGCCCGCCAGCACGCATTGCAGGTTACCGTTCTGGATCTCTTCCACCGCCAGCGTGATCGCCTTCATTCCTGAAGCACATGCCATGTTCACCGTATAGGCCGGAACGCTATCCGGTACTCCGCTGCGAACCGAAACCTGCCGCGCCGGGTTCGGCCCGCCGCCCGCCTGCCGCCCATTGCCGAAGATCGTTTCTTCGACCTCGCTGCCAGCTACTCCCGCTCTCTCCAGGGCTGCCTTGGCGGCAACTACGCCGAGATCGGCGGCCGAAAGCGAAACCAGACCGCCGCCAAATTTCCCAATGGGAGTCCGAACTGCAGAGACAATGAATGCCGCATTTTCTTTCATGCGAATGCCCCCAATCTGCGTACGGCGTTTACGTAAAGTCTAGCAAAGCGAACCAAATTGCCGCCGCAACTCTCTGCTCCTGTTGGATTTCTCGGATGACTTTTAATTGACCTCAAGTCCATTGCGGTTCCACCCTTTCCGCCGTAAAAGACAGCTATGAACGTTGAAGGAAATGGCGCCGCCAGGAACTCTCAAGAAAGCGCGGACTCGAAGCCTGGCAGCCGGGGGCTGAACTCTCGCCGTCCACAACTTTCGACTTTCGATTTTCGACTCGCATCGAGCCGACCCCGGCGTTTCCCCCAGGCCTTCACCATGACCGACCGGCTTTTCCTGGCCTGGTACCCGGCACTTACGTTTGCGTTGCTCACCCACCCTCATCCGCTTGCGAGCTATGCAGGATTCTTTGTTCTCCATCTGATCATCATCGCCGTCATTCTCTACCTGGCGGCATGTTCGTCCCTTGGTCGCTGGTGGCGCTTCGCGCACGACTGGTACCCAATGTTGGTCTTTATCGCCGCGTTTGAGTTGACCGCGCGCCTTTCTCTCGCCTTTGTTCCGCGCTGGCAGGACGCCCTCATCCTCCGCGCCGAAGCCGTCTTCTTCACCGTCCCGCCCAGCGTCTGGCTGAGCCGGATTCATGAATTCTGGTTCGTCGAACTCCTCGAGTTCGGCTACTTCACCTTTTACTGGATCATGTTCGTCGTGGGTGGCGTTCTATACGGGGGAATCTGGAATGCGAAAAGCCCCACGGAGGCCGGCGATCCGCGCCAGCCCTTCCGCATCTGGATGGACGCCACCGTCCTCGGATACATCGCCTGCTACATCGTCTTCCTCGCCTTCCCGACAGAAGGTCCCGCGCACACTCTGCCGCGGCATCTCTCAACCGGCTTCACTGGCCCATTCCACTGGCTCGTCCAACTCATTCAGCACCACGCCGGAGTTCACGGAAACGCCTTTCCCAGCGGCCACATCATGGCTTCTACCGTCGCTCTGCTCGCGGCCGCCAGGTGGAAGCCCCGATTGGCCCGATGGCTTGCCGTTCCGGTACTCCTCATGTGCGTCGGCGCCGTTTATGACGGATACCACTATGCCGCCGACATCATTGCAGGCGCTCTCCTTGGCGCCACGGCTTTCTGGAAGCTTTGCCCTTTTTCCCGCGTGGCGTAAACTGAACTGCCCATGAGCGACATTATTTTCGGCATTCATGCTGTCAGTGAAGCCCTGAAATCCCGCGAGCGCTCGTTTGAATACGTCGCCATCGCCAAGGACCGCACCGATCCGCGCATCCAGCGCATCATCGACGATTGCCGCGAATCCGGCGTCTCCGTTCGCTTTGTCCCGCGCGAGGAGATCGATCGCGAGACTCGCACTCGCACCCACCAGGGCGTAATGGCCTTCACTTCGCGCAAGAAATTCAGCGACCTCGATGACATCCTCGAGAACAAGCGCGGCCAGCACGCCTTCGTGCTCGTTCTCGATGGCATCGAGGACCCGCACAATCTCGGCGCCCTCATGCGCTCCGCCGACGGCGCCGGTGTTGACGGCGTTGTCATTCCCGAACGCCGGGCCGCGGGAATCACAGGAACCGTCGTCAAAGCCTCAGCCGGGGCTTCCGAGCACCTCTCGGTCGCTCGTGTCGTCAATATCGCGCGAGCCCTGGAAGACCTCAAAGAACGCAATGTTTGGGTCGTCGGACTCGACGAACGTGGCGGGCAGAGCTACGACGAGCTTGATTACAATATGGACTGCGCCCTCGTGCTCGGCGCCGAAGGCAAAGGGCTTCACGACCTCGTCCGCAAGAAGTGCGATCTGCTGGTTTCAATTCCTATGATGGGCCAGGTTTCCTCGCTGAACGTCTCCGTCGCCGGTGGGATCGTTATGTACGAGGTACTGCGCCAGCGGAGGAACGCAATGAAGAAAATCGAACCCTACGTCAAAGCAAAATCGAAATGAAACTCTTGCCAAAACTGGCCACCATTCTTGCGCTCATCACCGCCAGCCTGACCACGCAGGCGCTCGACCGAAAGGCCTTCACCTTCACCGCTTACAACCTGAAGGTCACCATCGATCCCGCGACCGCGGGCTTTGCCGTTACCGGTTCTCTTCAAGCCCGCAACGATTCCGCCACGCCACAGAAAGAATTTGCCATGCAGATTTCCAATTCTCTGCAATGGACGGCGGTCTCGGTGGGCAAGGAGCAGGTCCCATGGGTACAGCAGCCCTACACGACTGACATCGATCACACCGGCACCGTGTCCGAAGCGATTCTCACGCTCGCTAATCCCGTTGCTCCCGGTTCGAGTGTCACCGTCAATTTCACCTACTCGGGAACAATCTCTCTCAACAATGGACGCCTGCTCCGCGTGAATACCCCCGGCGACTACGCCGAGCGCTCTGATTGGGACCAGATCACGGCTAATTACAGTGCTGTCCGTGGCCTCGGCTATGTCGTCTGGTATCCGGTATCGATCGAAGCGGCCTTGCTCACCGACGGTTCCACAGTCTGGAATCGAATAGCCGACTGGAAACAGCGCAGCAGTAACTCAACCCTCGAAGCAACTTTCAACGTTCCCGCTGGCAAGATGCTGGTTACCAACGCCGACGAAAGCACCACGACCGGCGACTCCGAACACGTTGTCTATCACTCGCTCGCGAACATCACGCCGACCTTCACCATCGCCGCCTACCAGGTTCTCGATCGTCCCACCATAACCGTCTACTACCTCCCTGAGCACACGCAACTGGCACGCAGCTACGTCGTCGCCGACGAAAAGGTCGCGCAGCAAGTGACCGATTTCTTCGGCACCCCAAAGCACAAGCTTGTCGTCGTCGAATTACCCAACCAGGATATCCTCCCCTTCGACGACGGCACGCCTTTCTACTTCACGCCGCTGATGCAGCTCAGCCCGCCTGCCGCCGAAATGATGATGGGCCACCAGGTCGTGCATACCATCATTTCCTCACCGCGTCCGTGGATCAATGAAGGCCTTGCGATGTTCGCGCAGCTCCTGATTCGCGAACGCCAGGCCGGACGCGAGCAGACCCTCGCCTTCCTCAACCAGTTCCGCGAAACTCTCGCCGAAGCCGAAAAAGACGCCGCGCAGCAAGCTCCCGGCAAAGGCGATCCACTCGCCACCACGCACGACGACATCCTCATGCGCAGCAAGTCCGCCTACGTCTGGTACATGCTCCGCGACATGATCGGAGAGAAAGCGATCTCAGCCGCCATCCACCTTTATCGCGCCGGCCAGGACACCCAACCCGGATACATCCAGAGCCTCATCACCGCCCAGGCGCCCGGCACTCAGCACCTCGAGCAGTTCTTCGATGACTGGGTCTATCGCGACAAAGGTCTGCCCGATTTCAAGATCGACACGGTCTATCCGCGTGCGACTCTGAACAACATGTACATCGTCACCATCACGGTCGAGAACGATGGCGAACCCGCCTCCCCTATCGTCGTGGGTGTCCTATCCGACAAGGGTGAGCGTCGCGAAAAAGGCTTCATCACCGGCCACGGCAAGACCATCATCCGCGTCGCTTACCCCGGCACACCCCAGAAGGCCTGGGTCAACGACGGCAGCGTTCCCGAAAGTGACATTACTAACAACTCAACCGAGATCAAAAACGTTGCGCCGCCGCCCTCGGAATAGAACAATCTATCCTGGAACGTAGACGTCGTCATTCCGAGCGGAGCCGCGCTTTTGCGGCGGAGGCGAGGGACCTGCATTTTCGCGGCACGGCGCACTCACTCGTCAATCGCTCACGAAGACGCTTTTGCGCGAATCTCTGTTAATCCCGGGGGCACTTTGACCTACATCCAATTTCTAGGCGCGGCAGGCACAGTCACCGGCTCCAAGCATCTTCTCAACATCTCCGGCGATACTCACGGTGACGGTTTCCAAACACTCATCGACTGCGGCATGTTCCAGGGCCCGAAAGAGTGGCGCGAACGCAATTGGCGCGACCTCCCCATCGACCCTCGTAAGATCGAGGCCGTCATCCTCACCCATGCTCATCTCGACCACAGCGGCTGGATCCCTCGCCTCGTCAAAGAAGGCTTCCGCGGCCGCGTCTATGCGACACCTCCTACGGTTGACCTCTGCGGTATCCTGCTCCCCGACAGCGGCTACCTCCAGGAAGAAGATGCCGCGTTCCACAACAAGAAGAAAACCTCGAAGCACGAACCTGCGTTGCCGCTGTACACCTTCGATGAAGCCAGGCAGTCGCTCAACAGTTTCTCCCCCCTCGAATTCGGCAAGACGATCAATCTCGGCCACGATCTCACCTTCCGCTTCGTTCACGCCGCGCACATCCTCGGTTCCGCCATGACCGAGGTCACACTCAATTCCAACGGCCGCACCCGGCGCGCGCTCTTCACCGGAGACGTCGGGCGCGTTCGCAACAGCCAAATCGCACCCGGCAAGGTCGTTCACTACGGCCCCACCGAAGGCGAATCGCCTGACATCCTCGTGATGGAATCCACCTACGGAAATCGCGTTCACCCGACCGACGATCCGCGTCCCGAACTTGCGGCGCTCATCACGCAAACCGTGAAGCGAGGCGGCAGCGTCATCGTTCCCGCTTTCGCCGTCGAACGCACACAGAAATTCCTCTTCCTCCTGAAATGGATGATGGAGCAGGGACAGATTCCTCGTGTCCCCGTCTTCGCTGATTCACCCATGGCAATCGAGGCCGTGGAAATCTTCCTCAAGCATTCAGAAGAATTCAGCGACCCCGTCCGCGAGATGATTGCGAAGTATGGCTCGCCGCTTACGTGGCCCGGCTTCACCTTCGCCCGCACCGCCGCCGAATCCAAGAAGATCAACGACTCGCATTACCCGTGCATCATCGTCTCCTCCAACGGCATGGCCATGGGCGGACGCATCCAGCACCACCTGATGCAGCGTCTTCCCGACCACCGCAACCTCGTCCTGTTCATCGGTTTTCAGGCCCTCGGCACCCGCGGACGCCAGATCAAGGACGGCGAGAAGCAAGTCAAGATCTTCGGCCAGATCGTCCCCGTGCGCGCTCAAACCGCCGCTCTCGAACAATTCAGCGACCACGCCGACACGGCCGAGTTGCTGCAATGGCTTCGCACGTTCAAGAAGCCCCCCGAAATCACGTACTTGGTTCACGGCGAACCTGATTCCGCCCGAGCCCTGAAGCAGTCCATCGAGACCAACCTGCACTGGCGCGTCGAAATCGCGCAGTACATGCAGCAAGTCCCTGTAAAATAAATAGGTTATTGGGTGCCCTATGGGTGCCCCATCGTGGCCCTCTTTTGGCTGGGGTGGGGTATTTCCGTAATTACCCGTATTTCTTTAGCGTTGAGGTCCAAACTTTATTGCAGGTTGCGATTTTGCGTCTTTTCGTCCCGCGGTACCGTACTTATGGTTAGTATGTCTGCCGCAACTCTCGAATTCGCAGCCGTCGCACGAGCTGAGGACTGGATGCAGGAATGCGAACAGATCGCGCGCGCGTTGCGCCGTCGCGACCCGGCTATGCTCGATCAGCTCATCGAGCAGTATCAGCACCGGCTCTATCGCTACCTGCTCTACCTTACTCGCGACCCGCAACTCGCTCAGGACATCTTCCAGGACACCTGGATTCGCGTCCTCGAGCGCGGCTCGCAATACAGCGCGCGCTATAAGTTCGAGACCTGGCTCATGTCGATCGCGCGCAACCTCGTCATCGACAACGCTCGCCGCAAACACACAACCTCCTTCAGCGAGCTCGAGAACGACGACGAAGAGAGCCCCAAGTTCGACGTCCCCGACGAGCGCGCCGAAGTAGCTTTCCAGCAGATCCAGCAGCAGCAACAGGACGATCGTCTCGGCGTATTACTCCATGGCCTGCCTGTGCTTTATCGCGAGGTGCTTACTCTCCGCTTCCATGAAGACCTGCAGCTCGAAGAGATCGCTCAGGTACTCCACGCGCCGCTCTCGACCGTGAAGTCGCGCCTGCGTCGCGGCCTCGTCATGCTTCAGAAGAAGCTCTCCGGTTCGTCCTTCCTGCGCGAGGTGCGTCCATGACCAACGACATTCACGCCCGCGCTCGGGAACTCATGCTCGATGCCGCAATCGGCACCTTGAGCACTGCCGAAACCGCCGAACTGATGCGACACCTCGCCGAGTGCGATTCGTGCCGCGCCGAACAGGAGCAACTCGCAGCTTCAGTCGATGTCTTCCGCGGAGCTTCGGTAACCGCGCCACCGTTCCTCGCCGCTCGTACGCGAGCCGGTGTGCGCTTTCGTGCGGAGCAACTGACGAGCACCGAACATCGCCGTCGCATGATTTCCCTTGCGCTCGGCTTCGACCTCGCCTGGACGCTCCTGAGCATCTGGCTGATGCTCAATGCTGCTCATTGGTTCGGCTTCGCAACAGCAAGTTGGATGTGGGTCGCGGTGGTCAGCTGGTTCTGGCTGCTGCCTGGATTGGGAGTATTGATGATTGTTTCCTTGCGTACCGGAATGCATGCGTGGCAGTTCGGTGCCTCACATCCGCTTGGTGCCCCACATCTGCCGCAGTTGGCAGATATGGGTTCGATCTTGGAAGGAGATTCCCGTGAGTCAAACAGCTAACGTGAATCGAATTGCGATGACGAAGCGCAACGCGTCGCCGATCGCGTGGTGGGCTTGGGTGCTGGCTGTCGCGGCTTTCGCATTTTTCCTCATCTTCTTCAATACGTACGTGCCTCGCCAGCACAATCCGCCGCCGCGCGTCGTCAGCGCCGTGCTCGGTGTCGTGGTCGCCATCATCTTCGCCGGTTGGATGCTGCTGGTCGGGTACGTCCACAACGACGCCGAACGGCGCGGGATGAACAAGTGGCTCTGGACCGCGCTCGTGCTCTTCATACCGAACGCGATCGGCTTCATCCTCTACCTGCTGACGCGCAAGCAACTGCTGGTCGACTGCGCCCACTGCGGCAACCTGATCCAGCCAACCTACCGCTTCTGCCCGAAGTGCGCCGCGCCGCGCCTGGCAGCCTGCGGCCATTGCCACACGCCAATCCAGCCCGGCGATCTCTACTGCAACAACTGCGGCAAGATCCTGCACGAACCAATGAAGTAGAGATGAACTAGGCGGGTGGACCAGGTATCCCACGACCTTTTTGTGCCCCACGTTCTCGTCCTGCAGTTGGACGCTAACGTGGGCAGGCCCTGATGCCCCACATCTGCGCGCTGTTCGCGGATGTGGGTTCTTTTCCGTCGATGATCACCCTGTCAAGAGACCCACATCACAACTCCGCAAAATATTCAGCACACTCGAAATATAGTTCCAACCAAAACCTCAGAATCTACCCTTCAATTTGCTATAATGTAATCGGACAGAGTTCCATCGAGCGGCGCCCCCAGTGGGCGCCGTCGCTTTTAACAGTCGAAGTCCGTTCTTCGGTTCACCCGATCTTCGGTTCGATTGTGCCCTACCCTTCTCGCCCGCAGTTGGCGAGAGGGTGGGGCTTCGATCTTTCTCAACACGCGCACGCAGAAACAAACGGTTTGCGAATTGCGGCTTCTACGTCCGACGATAACACGCTGCCAGAAACACGTTTTCCGCACGCAAAATCCTGAAACCAAATGCTTTTGGGATATTTTCAGATTTAAGGTCTTTTATTTCATACGTTTTCCGCAGAAATTTCCGTAACTCGTTGAAAACCGCTAGAGCCAAGACAGGGGGGTGGGTCAAAGCGACATGGATCTAAACGCAGCACCCACATTATGAAGAAATCCTAAGTAGGCGCCCAATTCCACCTTAGTCCGCGACATCGGCACACCGGTGGTGTTTGCCTTGGTCATGTGGGAGGACCTATGAAGACGAGGATTTCTGGATATTTAGCGAGTGCTTCTGGTGTGGCGATCAAGGGAGGCGGGTTCGCAGCGCTGCTGCTGCTCGCGATGTTCGTGTCGCTCGCGCCAGCTCAAGCCCAGGCGCAGACCAGTTCCGACACATGGAAGAGCGTCGCGATCATCGGCGGATCGACCGCCGCCGGCGCCATCATCGGCCACAAGATCGGCGGCCCAACTGGAGCCTGGATCGGCGCCGCAGCGGGCGGCGCAACCGGATACGCGATCGACCGCCGTCGTCGCCAGAACGAGTACAACAACGGCTACTACGGATACAACGCTCCGTACCCGCAAAACGGCGGTTACTACGGCAACGACCCGAACCCCAACAGTGGCCCGTATTACCCAAGCAACGCCCCGTACTATCCCAACAGCGGATACTACGGCGGCCCCGGTTATTCGAATGGCCCTGCGTACCAAACCACCGGCTATTACGGAAACGGCAACCGGCGGTGTTCGCACAGGTAACAGCAGCGAGGGAATCGTGAATACCAGGACCCATTGCTTCAAGCAATGGGTCTTCGTACATACCGGCATACAATACACATCCAGAGTCGTTACTCAGAATGCTGGATGTGAGACGCTGATTGTTCCGATCGGCAAAGGAGAGCTAATTTGCAGGAAACGGTGATGGGCTTCAGCTTCATGTGGTCCCTCGGCGCACGGCGCGGTGCTGGCCTGGCCTCGGCACGCTGAACAGCGCAAGAATAGCCGCCCGGGTTGGTGCTTGCATTTGTTTCTGCTTTGCTGCTTTGCTGCGAATTTGCGGCGCACTCCTGGTCAGTTCCGCCCGAATATTTTGATCTCAACGCAGTGATGGCGGTCACCGGTCGGCGTTCAAATGGGCTGCCTCCGAAGTGCCTGGGCGTGTGGCGGTTTGTTGCTGCCCGGAGGCATGGCAAATGGGATAATGCGCCTTCACCACTAAAGGGCTACCCACGCATGAAGCATTATTCGCGCTTTATTCTTTGCAGCGGTCTCTTCACTCTTCTTCTCCTGACTAACACGGCGCTGTCGCAGAGCAATTCGCTGGATGGACCGGCGTTTTCGGCAAAGCCCGCGGAGATACTGCAGGCAGCCTCGGGCGTAACGACGGACAAAACGTACGATGCGACGGTGCTGCTGGATGAGCGGGAGGTCCGCGTTGATGATGCCGGCAATGTTCATTACCGGTGGCACTACATGTACCGGGTCGACTCGTCGAATGGCGTGAGTACGTGGGGCAATACGAATGTGATGTGGCAGCCGTGGCACCAGTCGAAGCCGACGATCAAGGCGCGAGTGGTGAACCTGGACGGAAGCACGCATGAACTTGATCCGGCGACTCTATCGGACTCGCCGGCGCGCGAGAACACGCCGGACACGTATGGCGATCAGAGAATGTATCGGGGACCACTGCCGGCGGTGCAGGTGGGTTCAGTGGTCGAGATCGAAATAAGGCTGGACGACGAAAGACCGGCGCTGGAGGGAGCGGGGACGCTGGTGCGAATCTACCCGGGACGGCGGGTTCCGTCGGAGAGGCTGAGAGTTGTGGTGCAGGTTCCGAAGGCGCTTCACCTGCGCTACAAGGCGTATCTGTTGCCGGAGATCAAGGTGTCGAGTAAAGAACTGGAGAACTCGACCCAGTACGTATTCGAAAACGGCAAGATGGCGGCGATCGAGAAGGTGGAGCCGGATCTTCCGTCGGACACGCCGGGGTATCCGATCCTGGAAGTAACCACGGCGGAGTCGTGGGAACAGGTGGCGTCAGCGTATCTGCGGGTGGCGGAGCCGCAGATCCAGATGGAAGAAGTGAAGCAGATTGTGGCAGGGACTGTTTCTGCAAAGGACAGCCGCGAACAGAAGATTGTGAAATTGACGGCGCGCCTGCACAAAGAGGTGCGATACACGGGGGTCGAGTTCGGGCAGTCTCGGCTAGTGCCGCAGACTGCCGCGGAAGTCTTCAAGCGGAAGTACGGCGACTGCAAGGACAAAGCGGCGACACTGGTGGCGATGCTGCGGGCAGCGTCGATCCCGGCGTACCTGGCGCTGCTCGACGCAGATGGGGGATTCGATGCGTCGCCGGACTCACCCGGAATGGACGCGTTTGACCATGCGATCGTTTACGTTCCGGGAAAGCCGGATGTTTGGATCGATGCGACGGACGAGTTTTCCGCGCCAGGACAACTGCCGTTGCAGGATCAGGGACGGCACGCGCTGGTGATTCGAGAGAAGACGAATGGGCTTACCAACACTCCGACGGCGAGTCCCATGGACAACCTGCTGGTAGAAAACCGCGAGTTCTATCTTTCGGAAAACGGGCCGGCAAGGATCGTGGAGTGGTCAGAGGCGCATGGGCAGATCGACCGTTCGTACCGGAGCTATTACGGTGTCAAGCAGGATCAGAAGGCGATCCAGAAATCGCTGGATGAGTATGCGAAAACAGTTTACCTGGCTGAGGAGCCGGTGAAATTTGAATTGAGCGACGGGTACGACCTGACCACGCCTTTCAAGTTCAGGGTGGAAGTGCCGAAGGGGAGAAGGGGTAGCACAGGGTTGAGCGATGCCGCGGTCGCAATCGCATTGGGCGGGATGGCGAACCGGTTGCCGGAGTTCTTCCGCAAGGACGACGAAGACTCAGGCAAGAAAAAGAACGGACAGGCCAGGGAGGAAAAGGCTGACCCACCGCGGACCGCGGATTATGTGCTGGCGATTCCGTATGTGACGGAATGGCGCTACAAGATTGTGCCGCCGCCGGGGTTCAAGGTGCGGTCGCTGCGAAACGACAAGACCGATGAGATGGGGCCGGCGCGCCTGACACAGACGTATAAGACCGATAAGGATGGCGTGCTGTATGCGACTTTCCGATTCGATACGGTAAAGATCCGTATGACGGTGGCAGAGGCGGAAGCACTGAAGAAGTCCGTGCTCGAGCTTCAAAGGAGCAATTACATCCTGCTCGCGTTCGACCAGGTTGGGTATTCGTTGCTGAGCGAAGGCAAGACCAGCGAGGCGATCTCGGCTTTCAATTCGCTGATGAAGCTGCACCCGACGGAAGCATTGCACCATGTTCAACTGGCGCAGGCGTTGCTCGACGCGGGAATCGCGGAGGCGGCGAGAAACGAGGCTCGAGAAGCGGTAAAGCTGGAGCCGAATTCCGCGCTGGCCCACAAAACGCTTGCCTGGATGTTGGAGCATGATCTCGTCGGGCGGCGATTCCAGAAGGGATTCGACCTTCCCGGAGCCCTGGCGGAATTCAAGCGGGCGATTGAGATCGATCCGGATGACGATACGTGCAGGACGGACTATGCGATTCTGCTGGAACACAATGCGAACGGTGTGCGTTATGCGGCGGACGCGAACCTGGCGGAATCGGTAGTGCAGTACGAGGAACTGAAGAAGCGGGGATCGACGTGGGAAAGCCTCGACAACAACCTGCTGTACGCAGAGCTGTTTTCACATCAGTACAAGAAAATCGAGGAGGCGGTTCCGAAACTTGAGGGTACTAACGCGCGCCTTGGGTTACTGCTCGCGTCCATAGCGGCACAGAGAGGTAGCGAACCGGCACTTGCACGTTCGCTGGAAGTCACGAG
The DNA here is from genome assembly GCA_032252755.1 of Terriglobia bacterium. Classification (NCBI taxonomy): domain Bacteria; kingdom Pseudomonadati; phylum Acidobacteriota; class Terriglobia; species Terriglobia bacterium. Next base: position 7,182 of record JAVUPY010000045.1, on the reverse strand, counting down.
CAACGAGGACTCCCGCATGGAGGTTATTCAGAATGCCGGCAGCCTCCTGTTGGAATTGAATTTGTATCCGCAAGCGGCCGACATGCTGGCAAAGGTGAACACGGGAAACGCAAGCCTGGAAATACTGGACGTGATTCGAAAGACGAAGCCGTACACGGAACTGAAGGTGGAGGGGAACGATCCGGCAGCACAATTGAAACGCCTGCTGATTGCGTCGATTGGGCCACAGGAGCCGAATAAGGAATTGATCTCGCAGATACTGCCCGTGCCGGTCGGGAAAACGGAGAAGCGGAAAGAGGATCCGAGATTGCAGGACCTGAAGCTGCTGAATCGTGGGGTTCGGAACATGGTTGGGACCGAGATTCCGACCGAGGCCCGCGGGGACATTCTGCTCAGCAACATGAAAATCTACTCCGAGGGGGATGACAACAGCGGATATCGGTTGATGCTGGAGAGTCTTGGCGTCAATGGACTGGCGTTCTACGCGGTGAAGACGCCCGATGGGTACCGATTTGTGTCTCCCAGCGAGCAAGGGCAGACGATTGCACGCATAGCGCGAGAGAAGGTGAGGGCCGGCGACCTGAAGAGCGCCCGCATGTGGCTGGACTGGCAGCGAGAGGAAACGAATGCCGATCAGCCAGACGATCCGCTGGGGGGCAGCATATTCGCCCGGTTCTGGAAGAAGGGGCAGAATGGGGATCGTGAAGCGATCGAGGTGGCGATCGCAGCTCTGCTCGCTGATTCGGCGGAAGACGAGGATGCGTTGAAAGTTCTGAAGTCGGCCTACGAGAACGCGAAAACCGAGCAGAAAAAGGTCAACCTGGATCTGGCCGCGCTGCGTGAGTACATACGAATGGAGAACTTTGGGGCGGCGCTGGAACCGGCCGAGCGCTTATTCAAAGCTCAGCCGGATTCACACCTTGCGTTCCGGTTTTACTATTACACGCTGGCGGAAACGAAGAAGTACGATGCGGCCGAGAAAATTATCAACGATCGCATCAAGCTGGACAGCCGCGATCTTGACACCTTTGAATTTATTTCCGACGTGTCAGATCGCAAAGGAGATTTCAAGCGGTCTCTGAGCCTGCTTGCGCCGGTGCTACAGATGCCGAAACCAACGCCGTCGCTGCTCAACAAGTACGCCTGGACGGCGCTGTTCGTGAACCCAATGCCGCCGGATGCCGTGGAAGCGGCGCAGAGGGCGAATCGACTGTCGGACAATAAGAATTTCAGCATCATTCATACGCTGGCGTGTGTCTATGCCGAAATAGGGCGGACCGGCGAAGCGCAGAAGTTGCTGATCCAGGCCATGGATGCCGACAACATGGAAGAGCCGAACGATGCGATCTGGTACATCGTGGGACGGATTGCAGAACAATACGGCCGACCGGCAGAAGCGAGGTCGGCGTACTTAAGGATGGAAAAGCCGGAAGGAACGGCAGATAGTCCAACCGCGACTTATAGTCTTGCAAAGAAACGGTTAGAGGGATTACCCAAGGCAGAGTGAGGAATAGTCGCAGGGGGTAAAAGCAGGTCACCTCGCCTGCGCCTCGCAACGGCAGCGAGGATCCGCTCGGAACGATAGCGCAGCTACAGCCGGAACAGTTCCCGCAGGCGCTTGGTTTGCGCGCGGCTCACGGGAATTTCGGTGTGCTTACGATCGTCCATGCGGACCTGGTAGCTGGACTTGAACCAGGGGACGACCTCCTTGATGCGGTTGATGTTTACGAGGAAGGAGCGGTGAGCGCGCCAGAACATCGACTGGTCGAGCGAGGTCATCAGTTCTTCGAGGGTCCGGCAGTTGGACTGGCCTTCCATGTTGGCGGCGACGACAGTAATGACGCCGTCCTCGATTTCGGCGAAGCAGATGTCCTTCTGGTCGACGAGGAAGAGTCGGCCGTTCGCCTTGAGCAGGATCTTGCCCGGCTGGGCTTTTTGCGATTCGAGCATTTTGACGAGCGCATCGAGGCGTTCGTTGGATGACTCGGCGGGTTGCAGGTTCTTGCGGGCTTTCTCGACGGCCTGTTGAACGCGTTTTTTGTCGAAGGGCTTGAGGACGTAGTCGACGGCGTTCACCTCAAAAGCTCTGACGGCGTACTGATCGAACGCCGTGGCAAAGATGACCTGCGGGAGCGGATGCTTCTTCTCCAGCAGCTTCTTGATGACACCGAAGCCGTCGAGGCCGGGCATCTGGACGTCGAGGAAAACGATGTCGGGCGCAAACTCCTTAATAAGGTTGACGGCTTCGAGGCCGTTCTTACCCTGGGCGACCACGTCGAGGTCCCGGGTATCCTGCAGCAAGTACGCTAGTTCGTCACGAGCCAGTTGCTCGTCGTCGACAATTACGACCGAAAGAGACATGGGGAAAGTATAAATCGGGTAGTCGGATATCGGGTTTTAGGAATTACAAAGTGACTGCCCACGCACATCGAATAGGTTCGTGGCGCCCACAACTACTGACTGCGGCAGATGTGGCGCACGGGGTATAATCTACCTTTCCAGCCATGAAAGCCTACGTTTACGTTTCGCTGAAGAAGAGCGTCCTCGATCCGCAGGGCAAGACAATTTACAACGCACTCAACAAGATGGGGTACAAGGGGCTGGGCGACGTCCGGCAGGGGAAGTACTTCGAGATCGCGCTGAATGGCGGGCTTGGTAAGGACGATGCGAAGGCCGAGGTCGAACGGATTGCGCGCGAGGTTCTGACCAACCCGGTCATTGAAGAGTTTTCGTACCGGATCGAGGATTAAAGCCGTAATATTTGCGCCCTTGAGGACGTTACGGGCGTCACTTGTATTGAGCGGTCTCCCCCCTCATTCTGTAACAATCCCGTGCTCCCGCGCGGGCTAGGAGTATTGCAATCATGTGCGGCATCGTGGGGTATGTCGGTAAAAAGCGCGTCGTTCCCGTCATCATTGAAGGTTTGAGGAAGCTCGAGTACCGCGGGTATGACTCGGCTGGGATTGCGGTAGCCGGCAACGGCGCCGGCCTGCAGGTGCGTCGCGCGGAAGGCAAACTGCGCAACCTGGAAGAAGCGATCCGGCTGAAGCCACTCGACGGAACGTACGGGATTGGGCACACGCGCTGGGCTACACACGGGCGACCGACGGAAGAGAACGCTCATCCTCATCGCGATTGCACCGGCAAAATCGTCGTCGTTCACAACGGCATTGTTGAGAACTATGTCGCACTGAAGAAGAAGCTGCGCGACGAAGGACACACCTTCACCACCGAGACGGATACCGAGGTCATTGCGCATTTGGTCGAGCAGCACGTGAAGGCAGGAAAGGTTTCGCTGGAAGAGGCGGTGCGTAAGACGGTTAACGAGTTGAGCGGCGTATTTGCGCTGGCGATTATCTCCGTCGATGAGCCGAACAAGATTGTTGCGGCGCGTAATGGGCCGCCTTCGGTGATCGGTATCGGAAAGGATGAGTACTTCGTGGCGTCGGACATTCCGGCGATCCTAGCGCATACGCGTGATGTGTTTTTCCTGGCCGATGGCGACCTGGCGGTGCTTACGCAAGATGGCGTGAAGCTTACGGATTTCGAGGGCAAGCCGATCAAACGCGAGGTCCAGCGCATCACTTGGGACCCGATCATGGCGGAGAAGGGCGGCTTCAAGCACTTCATGCTTAAGGAAATCTACGAGCAGCCGCGCGCCGTGCGCGATACGTGGCTGGGCCGTGTGTCGCAGGATTCGGGCAAGGTTTTCCTCGACGAGATGGACATAACCGAGGAGGAGTTCAGGAAGTTCAAGGCGATTCAGATTTCGGCTTGCGGCACGAGCTGGCACGCGGCGCTCGCGGGCAAGTTCATGATCGAGCGGCTGGCGCGGATCCCCGTGGATGTCGATTACGCGAGCGAATTCCGTTATCGTGACCCGATCACCGGGCCGGACGAGCTCACCGTTCTGATCACGCAGTCCGGCGAAACGGCGGACACGATTGCGGCACAGCGCGAGGCGAAGGCGAAGGGCTCGAAGACGCTCGCAATCTGCAATGTCGTGGGAGCCATGATTGCGCGCGAGGCGGCGGGAACCATCTACACGCACGCGGGGCCGGAGATTGGTGTGGCTTCGACGAAGGCGTTCACGGCGCAATTGACAGCGTTGTTCCTGCTGGCGCTGCACCTCGCAGAGCTTCGCGGGACCGTGAATACGCAGCAGGCGAAGGAGATGATCAAGGAATTAACTCGCATTCCGGGGAAGCTCGAATCGCTGCTGACACACGAAGAGACGATTGAAGAGCTGGCCAAAACTTATCAGAAAGCGCAGGACTTTCTTTTCCTTGGGCGCGGAATACATTACCCGATCGCACTGGAAGGCGCATTGAAGCTGAAAGAGATTTCTTACATTCACGCCGAGGGCTACCCGGCGGGCGAGATGAAGCACGGGCCCAATGCGCTGATCGACGAGAGCCTGCCGGTCGTGATCATTGCGACGAAGGACGATGACGACCCGAATTCCGTGCTGCGCTACGAGAAGACGATCTCCAATCTGAAAGAAGTGAAGGCGCGCAGCGGAAAAGTCATCGCCATCGCGACCGAAGGCGACGAAGATATCAGGGAAGCAGCGGATCACGTCATCTATATCCCACACGCGCCGGAGATCTTTGCACCCATCTTGGAGATCGTGCCGATGCAATTGCTGGCGTATCACATTGCCGTGCGGCGCGGGTGCGATGTGGACCAGCCGAGAAACCTGGCTAAATCGGTGACGGTGGAATAGCAGGCGCGCAAGGACTACCAACCACATCAAAGCACTAAAGTACCGGATAATCCTGAAGAATAGGCCTTGTGTTTTCAACAGCCTGGAGGAACAGACAAAAGATTCTTATTACGGATATTTCATACAAAGTCGGGCAAAAGTAGTGCCGCGGATTGCACACCCACATTCCCAGTGAACTCAGCGCCAGAATTTCCACCGGTCCCGACAGAGAATCGTCGATATGAGCGATATGGAAACAGCAAGAGATCAACAAACTGGCGCTCTGCTGTGTTCCCCCATCTCAGTGGCGCCCAGTTCTTGAGGAACAACATTCGGGCCTGAATGTCCCGACGCGCCGCTGCCCTAGGCTGCTGTTGATTCATTCCGGCCATGGGCGCGATTCCGGTCACGGACCCTCGCAACCAGAGCCAACGCCTCATCCAGTTGCGGTTTAGGAGACACAGTAGGTTTACGCGTAAAGCGGGTTCTCCCAAGGATCACTTCCTGAACCATGGACGCGATTTCCGGTACCGCAGCGAGACCAGCCCGGTTGCAGATGGTCTTGACGGACAGACTTTTCCCGGCGTCCTGCAATTGTCGCAATGCCCCAAGAAGTTGGCGCCGAAAACGATCCTCATTCAATATGGCTATCGCCATCCTTAATTCCTCGTTCGACCGAATGACGTCGCCGACTTGAGAGCGCGAGAGCGCAGTTACACTGGCAATTTCACGTTGATAGATGTTTCGGGGCTTGGACGAGACATCCCCGACCAACTCAGCGTTGATAATCGATAATACGGCACCTGCGACTAGCACGACGCGAGCTCTCCGTCCGAGTTCTGCATGCGCGAGGCGCGCTGTTTCTGACATGCGCCGCAGTTTATTCAATCTAGTGTGTAGCCAATCGCCATCTCTTACTCTTGCACGGGCGACAGCTGCATAGCTCTGGACATTGCCGAGCCGTAGATCTGGAGACTTTGTAACGTCCCGTAACACAGACGCGATCTTCTTGCGATCTGAATCAATCGAAGGAATCTCAGACTCAATCGGCCCAGGAAAGTTGCGCTGCAGCCAGAGTGGATCCTTGAGCCGTAAAAACCAATAAAGCCGCGGATGCGCCTGCGACGGGCGACGCGGGTTCGAGGCCGCTTTCGCTGCAAACTGTTTACGAGCTGCATTGATCGAGATCGACTGAAGATGTAGTCGTTGCCCTCCCATCCGCGGTTCGGATGCCGAGTCCCCAGTCCTCAGACTCTTCGCCGCGAGTTCAAAAGACATACCGAGAGCTGCTATAAGAGCGCAGCATTCGGGTGCGCACACTCCGCTGAAGAACGCCTGAATCTGCCAAAGACCCTGATCGCCAGGAGTACGGAGCTTCAAAAGTTTGCCGCTGCGCCCTAGAACATCAAAAGCAGCCGACAAAACTGTTGTGTAGCGCGAGGCTCGAAGATCCTGCTCGATACTATCCCTAACGAAGTCACGCGTCCGACAGTGGTTAGCATGGCGAATTAGCTCAGAAAGCAGATAGCGCCGCACTTGGGCCCGCTCCCATCGAGGGACCTCTGATCGAAGCGCAGCTAGGCTGATTCGGGCGAGTTTTATGAACATTGGGGGCGGCGGCTCACTACAGTCACGGCGCAAGTCGAACCCACAACCGCACCGAGTCGACGGAAGTGCAACAGTGCCAACTGTGCAAACTGCCAAGGCTTTGTGACAGCGTGGACAGGTGGCGCGCAACTCGCAGCCATGATAGGGACAGCAGAAAACACCAGGAACTTGATGTATCCGATGCCAGTACGGTTCTCCGCATGACCGACAATCGGCTTGGAGACACTCAGGACAGTACCGCAAACGCCGAATCTCACCCGATCTATGCCTAACGCCGATCCGTGCGAGTGCGGAGACGGGCCGTCCCTTTGAGTTTAGAAGTTGGGGGACAGCAACTGTTCCACGCGTCACACCCTCCGCACACGCATCGAAGCAAAGCCAATACGGCAATGTTGTCCGAGAGAGTAAAACCTCCTCGTAAGTGGTGCCTAGAATATCGAGTAGTCGGCCGAATTCCGATGACCAATCAACCATATCAATTACTGTTCCGGACGCCACGTGCAGCCTTTCCAGAATTGATCGCCAGAGGCCAGGCGTGTTGAACAAGGCTATTCGCGCGAACCAGGAACCTAGGATTTCGTCGTCATAAGGGGGAGGTACAAATGGCAGGCCGAGCATTGGTATGACATCCTTGCTTTTTGGATGTCACGGATGGCGAGAATGAACGGGTTCGAAGTGTTAATGGCAAGTTGCTGGTGTGCAGCTATTCACGGCCACGGGTTCTACGATGTGTGACACACATCTCACCAAAACTTCCATCGAGGAACTATTAGAACTCAAAGTCCGGCACACGCCGAAGTTGCCATTTGGGGATGCGCAGACCTTCGCACGAAATGTTCGATTCCCTCGCCCTGACGGGCAACAGCAGC
>JAVUPY010000044.1 GCA_032252755.1 Terriglobia bacterium | reverse complement strand
TCAAGCCCGAGGTTCTCTACGAGGTCATCAAGTACGTCATGGGCGAAGACGCCGTCGCCGTCGCATCTGCCGCCGCCGGAACAGGAGAAGCACAATGAGGATGGAACTCATTCAGCCGTTCATTAACGCCGCGGACGCCGTTCTCTCGCAGACGCTCCAGTGCTCCACCCGCATCGGCGACGTCGCCATGGAAGAAGAAGCCTATCGCCGCCGAGGCATGGCCGCCACCGTCGTTATCCACGGCGACATCGAAGGCCGCGTCATCTTCGACATCGAGGCTCCAACGGCGACGAAAGTCGCCAGCGCTCTCGCCGGTTCCGAACTCACCGAGAACGACTCGCTCGTGCGCGAAACCGTCAGCGAACTCGCCAACCTCGTCATCGGCAACGCCGTAACCACGCTCAACGACCAGGGCTTCCGCTTCAAAATCAATCCGCCGGAAGTCCACAGCGCCGACCAGGGCATGAAATCCACCGAAGACACCGAAGCCCTAGTCATGGCCTTCGACACCCCCGCAGGCTGCGTCTACATGAACATCGCCATGCGCTACAACCGGAGACGTCGCGCCGAACGATCCGCGGCGGCGATGTAGAGCACACACTTTCGACTATTGCGAACCTGACGTTCCACCCAACACTCGTCATCCCGAGCGGAGCCGCGATTTTGGCTTTTCCGCGCCGCTGTTAGCGCGGTCGCGGCGGAGTCGAGGTGACCTGCATTTCTCTCTCTCTATAAGATGACGCTCGCAGCCGCTCCCGAGTGCGGCGTATCATCTAAGGCCGATGGCGACTGCACGCAAAATTACAGAGCTAACGCGGACCGACATCGTGGATGCGCTGTTGCTCGACACGGTGCCCTTCATAGGCAAGCTCGACATCATCTCGTTCCTGAAACGGATCTGGCCGCTCGAAACGATGCCCTCCCGGGACTCCCGATTCAAAAACGCGGAGGGCGACATCTGGCAGCACATCGTCAACAATTCTGATTACACGGAGTCAGAACTGCTTTATCAGAGGCTCAAGATTTGCTCCATTCCTGACGAACAGTTCATCCGATTCCTCGAAGTCTGCATGCTCCCCATTGTCGCCCGCGATCCCCAGCGGATCGAGGAACTGGCGACGATGTTTAATAAGTATCTGGTGAACGACGGGTTTGTCGCGAAGCCCGCCGGTAGGGTATCTGGGCGCACGATTTACAAGGTTGTCAGCATGACGGGTGTGGATATTGGTGAGACTTACGAGATCGTGCTGTCGTTTGCTGGTGAAGATCGCAAGTTCGTCGAGCAAGTGGCGGAGCTGCTGCGTCTCAACGATGTTTCGCTGTTTTACGACAGTTATGAAAAGGCGTCGCTATGGGGCAAGAATCTGATCGAGCATCTTCATAAAGTGTACAGCAGCTCGGCGCGGTATTGCGTGATGTTCATCTCGCAGCACTATGCGGAAAAGGTCTGGCCGACTCATGAGCGTCGCAGCGCGTTCGAGAAGGCGATCGAGGCGAAGGAGGAATATATCCTTCCTGCACGCTTCGATGACACGGAGATTCCCGGCTTGCATAAACACATCGCGTATGTCGACCTGCGCAAGGAGACTCCGGAATCGCTGACTGTGCTGGTTCTGAAAAAGCTGGGACGGAGCGACGACGAGATAATTCCGTTTTGAACTCGCGCGAGCAGGAACAACTGGTGGCGGCGATGCTAAGGTGGACCCACGAACCACCCCTGGGCTGGTGGCGCACCCTTTCGCTCGTGCCCTACCTTTCTCGCGCGCACTCCAGCGCGAGAGGGTGGGGCAGTTTGCACAGGTGATAGGGACGTCCTCGCCAACCACTCGCATCCCGCCAGTTACTACGAAGAACCCCGGAACCGGCGACGTAGAATGAGAGGCCGCCATGAAACTGAACCTAGCGTTATTGCTCATCTGCTCATTTGTTTTCGTCGATGCTCAGCAGACTGCCCCTTTTTCGCTATCGATTAGCGCCGAGAAATCCGAAGTGACCAACAATGGCGATGTGTACATCCAGATTACAATGACGAACACTTCGAACCATGACGAGAATTGCACATCTGTATATAACAATGGCGTGAACAAATCCTATCAATATCACGTGTACTCTGCTGACGGCAAAAAACTGCCCAATATCTCTCGGAAGCACCCTGAAATGGAAACCGGCGGCAGCGCAGAGATGTGCACATTGAAACCAGGTGAGAGCCTCACTCAAAGCAGCCTGATCAGCCGGCTTGTGGCCTTCCAAGGACCTGGTAACTACATCGTGCAAGTTTCACGTCGAGACCTCGACGATCCCAAGGGAGGTGCTGTCATGTCAAACAAGATCACTATCACAATCAGCAACTAGTTCTTGGCTTTCCGTTCACTGGAATGGAATCCGAGAATCCGGCGACAGTACGAAACATCCCCCAATTCTAGGGCGCCGCGCGTTCTTGTAACCCTCTAGGCAGCCGATGAATCGCCTTCGTTTCCGCACGATTGCTTGGTTGACTCTGCTAGCTCTATTCGTCGGCCGACCCGCGTTAGCCGCAGACTGCCAAACAAGTAATATGCCGAGCAGCCGACTGCCACTGAGAGGATTCTTATGCGATCGATTTCGTGTCTAGTTGTCTTACTTGCGATTTCGCCTGCTCTTACGCAAGCGCAAAGCTCCAATGCACCATACGTGCTGACTATTTCCGCCCCAGAGACAAGCATCGTGGTTGGGAAGCCTGTTGAGGTTCAGGTCACAATCGAGAATAGTTCTGGCACGGATCTGTCAATACTGAAATCAAGAGCCTCACAATCTGGAGAACTGACTTATGACGTTGCGGTGGTGGCTGCGACGGGGGCTCCGGTCACCCTGACGCCATACGGAAGGGCGCTTCACGGGTTACCCACGGATCCCCCGATTCTCATTCGTGGAAGCGATTACACCCCAACTCTCAAACCTCACGAGAAAATCGTTGATACGATTCTCCTTAACAAGATTCATGAATTAACTCCCAGGCGCTACATTGTTCGAGTTCGCAAGCTCACGAAGTCGAAGGCAGATAATGTTGTGTCGAATACCCTTCAACTTACGATCCTGTCTCACTGAAACTATAGGCTGGTGGCCCAGCCTTCACTCGTGCCCTACCCTTCTCGCGTTCTTTGCGAGAGGGTGGGGCAGTCCTCCCCCTGGCAAGTCCATTTCGGGAACGAGTTAAATTTTTCTCTTTACATCACAGACAGCCTCCCTCACCACCCTCTATCCTGATCATGGATCAGTCCAACAACGGCGCCCTTCGTGGGCGCCGTCGTCATTCGCTCTTTAAAAATTTGTCGACCGGCGTCCCCAACCGGTTTTAGGCCTGCGCTTGGTGACTCTTCAAGTGAGGGGCTTCAGCCCCTGAGGGCAAGCAGTCCATCCAACCCCGACTCGGCTTTCATTCGTCATTGCCGCACTTGTCATTCCGTCATTGGTTTTCAATCGTCAATGTGGCAATCGTCAATCGTCAATTCGGGTTGGTCGCGACGATCCGATCATCCTCTAACTCCTTTGGAATCTTTTAAGTACTTCTAGCAAGATGATTCCAAAGTATTTACCTCCTGTTTCTGCGTTAACTCGTTGATTCCAAAGTTTCAGAGGGGGTGGGGGGTGGGGGAGGGAAGGTCCGACGGTTTATCAATTGGTAACCGGGGTATTTTTAGATTTAACCGCCGCATTTTCATAGATCTACACGGAAAATTTCCGTAAGTCGCTGAAAACAGGAGATCGCTAAATAGGGGGGTGGGTCAGAAGCCCCTTAGACCACGGGAATTCCGGCCCTTTCCAAAACCGGGAAAGGACCGGCCACCCAGCGAGTAGGGTCAGGCACCGGAATACGAGTCTTTAATTCGTCATTCCGACATTCGTCATTTCGTCATTAAGGTTTTTCGGGCACCGTCACTCCCACCGCCGGAACCTCCAGCTTCCGGACGGTTTCGTTGAACGACGCCAGATCGGTCTTGACGATGTCGTTCCATTTCGCGACCTGCTCGTCCGCCTGCTTGCTCAGTTCATCAAACAGTTCGTAGTCCTGCTTGGTCGGCGCAGCATCGGCACTCGATACCGTTCCTCCCAGCGCCACCAGGAGGTTATTCAGTCGGATCGGGTAGTTCAGCACATCCTGCCCGCTCTTGGCCTTGGTCTGGATCATCGTCTCTTCCACCGCAGTCATCTTCTTATCCAGCGCCGCTCCGGCGTCTGCAATCGTCTTCGCGTTCGGATTCTTCTCCTGCGTCATGCGCTTATCCAGAGCATTGATCTGCGCCCGAACGTCGCGAATTTGCATAATCGCCGTATGCACCACGGTGACTTTAGCGAGGATCGACTGCATCAGGTCGAACTGCTGCTTGAGTTCGGCCTGCGTGACCTTCAACCGTGGATCCGGCACGATCTCGAACGGCTCTGTCTGCGATTTCCCATTTACCGTTAGCCGAACCTGGTACTTGCCCGGCAATGCGAGCGGTCCCTCAGTGCTCCCACCCCACAACGGCGAATTCGGGATGCTCAGCGCCGGTTCATAGTGCATATCCCATACGAACCGATTGATGCCGGCCTTCGTCGGAATTGGCTCTTCGCGTCTCCGTCCAAACCCTTCCTCTCCGCCGCCAGTTTCGGGCTTCTTCGGCGGGTATGTTCGGATCACCTTCCCCAAGTCGTCGAGAATCTCAATCTTGGCTGGCTGAGCTTCCGGCTTCCCCGCAGCCTTCTCGGCGGACTTCTCAGCGCCCTGTTCACCACCTGCACCGGCGCCATTCGCGCCTGCGGCTTCCGGCTTTTTCTCAGGCTTCTTGATCTCGTTCTTCAGGTAGTAATAGAACACCGCTCCCGCCGGCGGGTTCTGTCCGGCATTTCCGCCGCCAAAGAACGACCCTGGGAACGTCGTGTGGTTCGCCGCCGCCGGTGCGAACAGGTGAACGTCATCGTTCTTGATCGAATCGTTCCACTGCCGTAGCGGCGACAGATCGTCGAGAATCCAGAACGAGCGTCCATGGGTCGCGACCGCAAGGTCATTGTTCTTTACGATCAGGTCATTTACCGGCGCCGCTGGCAGGTTCAGTTGCAGCGGCTGCCAATGTGCCCCATCGTCGAAACTCACATACACGCCATGCTCAGTCCCCGCGTACAGCAATCCTTTTCGCTTCGGATCCTCCCGCACCGCATGCACGTAAACATCTTTCGGAATGCCCGTGTTGATTTCCGCCCAAGTCTTTCCGAAGTCGTGCGTCTTGAAAACATAGGGCGCAAAGTCGTCCAACTTGTGCCGTTCCACCGCCACATACGCCGTCCCCGCGTCAAACGGAGATGCTTCGATCATGCTCACCGTTCCCCAATCCGGCATAGTTTTTGGCGTGACGTTCTCCCATTTCCCACCGCCGTCGCGCGTGATGTGAATCAGCCCGTCATCCGATCCGGCCCAAATCAAACCCTTCTCTCGCGGCGATTCCACTACCGAGAAGATCGTGTCGTAGACCTCAACGCCCGTGTTGTCCTTTGTAATCGGACCGCCTGCGGATTGCTGCTTCGACTTGTCGTTCCTCGTCAGGTCCGGAGAAATGATCGTCCAGCTCTTCCCTTCATCCGTCGTCTTGAACAACACCTCACCCGCGTAGTACAGCGTATGCGGATCGAATGGGGAGAACACCATTGGTTCCGTCCACTGGAAGCGGTGCTTCAAATCGGCCGCACCCCAGCCGATCGGATTTCGGGGCCAGGGATTGATATTCCGGGTCTCTTCCGTACGATGGTCGTAGCGCGTAACATCGCCACCATAGGAGTTCGCGTAAACGATATTCGGATCCGTCGGGTCTACCGCGATGTATCCGCTCTCGCCACCGCCGACCTCGTAGTACCACTTTTCCCCGATCCCGCCCGTCGCGCTCGCGCTTGCAATTGCAACCGTCGAGTTATCCTGCTGCGCCCCATAGAGCCAATACGGGAAACGGTTATCGGCAACTACGTGATAGAACTGCGCCGTCGGCTGGTTCAGCAGCGTCGACCAACTCGCTCCGCCATCCGTCGAAACCGTCGCGCCACCGTCGTTGCCATTGATCATCCGCTTCGTGTCCGTCGGATCGATCCACAGCCCGTGATTATCTCCGTGCGGCGTTCGAATCCGAGTGAACGTCTTTCCGCCATCGATCGACCGGTACGTCCCGGTGTTCAGGATGTAGACCACATCCGGATTCTTCGGATCGGCAAACACGTGTGTGTAATACCAGGCTCGCTGCCGATACTCACGGTCATCATTCATCAAATGCCAGTGTTCACCGCCGTCATCGCTGCGATACAGTCCGCCCTTCTCTGCTTCGATCAGCGCGTACACGCGATTCGTATCTGATGTCGGCGCAACGCCGATGCGTCCCAGGATGCCGTCCGGTAGACCGTTCCCCGTCAGTTTTGTCCACGTGTCCCCGCCGTCGGTCGATTTATAAAGTCCACTTCCCGGTCCGCCCGATTCGAACGTCCACGGCTTGCGCACCACCTGCCACATTCCCGCGTAAAGGATCTGCGGATTCGACAGGTCGTACTGGATGTCGATCCCGCCCGTCTTGTCGTCCACGTAGAGAATCCGCTCCCACGTCTTTCCGCCGTCCTTGGTCCGGAAAATCCCGCGCGTCGTGTTCGGCCCAAACGGATGACCCAGCGCCGCCACGTACACCTCGTTCGGATTTGTGGGATTCACAACCATTCGCCCAATTGATTCCGTATCGCGCAACCCGATGTACTTCCACGTCTTGCCAGCATCCGTCGATTTGTAAACGCCGTTCCCGACAACGACGTTTCCGCGAATACATGCCTCGCCCGTCCCGACGTAGATCACGTTCGGGTTCGACGGTGCCACGGCGATCGCGCCTACCGACTCCGATGCCTCCGGAAACTTGTCCCACAGTGGCTTCCAGTTCAATCCCGCATCCGTGGACTTCCACATTCCGCCCGCGGTTGATCCGAAGTAGAAAACATTCGGCTCTCCCGCAACGCCCGAAACCGCCACGACGCGCCCGCCACGAAATGGCCCCACCAACCTGTACTTCATGCCCTCAAAAATGGACTGGGGCGCTTCTGCTTTCGCTGGCGCAACCTTGCCTGCTTCCGGCGGAAAATTCTCCGCTGTCGGCTGCTGTTCTCCCGTCGCCGTAGGCTGAATGCTGGGCTCGGATGGCTTGTTCGGCTGGCGTTTCTGTGCGAAACAAAACGAACTGAAGAGAATGACGAATACGAGCGACCATTTCAGGCTCACGCAGAATCCCCCACGATGAAAAACGAACTGCTCATCCTACTCTCCCGATGGTTTTATTGCGAAGAACAGATTTGCAAAATTTGTTTCTAGCACGAAATGGCCCGATGGCAGGATCGCTCGATGGTGCGGTTTTAGGACAAACGGAAAGGGCGGGATCGATCGCTCCCGCCCTTCACCTACTACCAAACCCTACTGTCTTACTGTCTTCCCATCACCAGCACTGGCCTCATCCTGGCCGGATTGCACGTCGCCACCGTCGGATCGCAGCTCGGCACATCCTGTCGCGGCGCATCGATCGTCGCCACCAGTGCATTATCCGAGGTCCGGATGATGGCCGTCCCATTATTCATGTCGGTTGGTTCCGTGAAGGTTGCGTAAACTCTCGCGCCCGCGATCGAAGCCGCCACCCACGTGACCTTCGATCCGGCCACCTGCGAAATTGGAATTTGCGTCGGCAAGAAACTATTCCCGTCGATCCGCGTCACCACGTTGGTCGCCGTGTCCGCAACGAAGACTGCCGAACCGTCCGCCAGAACCGCGATTGAATAAGGTGAGGCGCCCGATCCGACGCTTACCGGCGCCGTCAATTGCACCGGCGTCACACCCGAAATATCGAAAACGGAGACAGAATCGCTGCCCTGGTTTGAGACGTAAACCCGCGTGCGCTTCGTGTCCATCGCAATGTACACCGGCGAACTTCCATTCGTCGCAATACTGGCGTTCCGAACGGCATCGTTCGCGATGTCCAGGACCGTCATGTCGCCGCTGCCCTTGTTCACCACGTACGCCGTGCTGCTGTTCGGGCTCACCACCGCCCACGCCGGGCTTGTTCCCACTGGAAGCTTGGCCTCAATGGTGTTGGAGACGACGTTGATAATCCACGCCTGGTTGAGCGTATCGTCCAGCACAATCAGCCGCTGGCCGTCGGGCGTCTGCGTGAAAAACGTCGGATGCGGCCCGACACAGATATCGGTCTGCAATGAATTGCTGCTCGTCAGCAGCACACCGATCGACCCGCTGCTCGGACAATCCGAATTCGTTCCGCGATTCAGTATGTACATGTACGAACCGCTGCGTGAATACGCATACACCGGATCCGAACCCGACAGAAGCGATGCAGTCCCAACGACCGAAGTCGCATACGAAGTCTGGGTGGAAGTATCCAGCGTCGAATTCGGAACAATGACCGCCGACTTGCCTGCTGTCCACGTCATCCACGCCGCACCCGGCCCGACCTGCCGGTTCCCGATATTGGTATCGCCGCTGACGTCGAGAAACGAGACTACGTCGCGATCGCCAGAAGGGTTCTGGTTCAACACGGCAACGTAGTCAGCGCCGCTGGGGTCGCCGCCCGGAAGCGGGATTGGAGTGACGATGGGACGGTAGACATCATTACAGCCCAGGCTCAGCAGCACCACCGTCAGCAGCACCGCCAAACCGGCCTTTGACCAAAAAGAGAACATTATTAGTTCGCCGGGTCCTTCCTGAAATGTCGCACGAACGGGAAACACTCATTGTAACTGCAAGGTGCGACTCACGCCAATTTCGACGGCTCGGCAGGTCGGAACTCTGCTTTCCCGTTCGCTGACCCACCTCTGTTCTTCGCAGATGGCGGTTTTTCTTGCGCGTAATTAAATCAATTTCATCTCTCTTCATCACTGCGGAATCCAATATTCGGAACTACCATTTCCGGCGGAGAGTGCCATGGCTACACTCGAGGTCAGTTTCCTGCACAACCAACTCGAAGAGCGCAAACGCCGTCTGCAGCAGGCGATTGCCCTGGTGCCGGGCGACGGCAGCCTCGCCGCGCTCCTCCGGGAAGTCGATTCTGCGCTCAACCGCATGGACAAAGGCACTTACGGTTACTGCGAGGAGTGCCACGAACCGGTCGAGCAGGTCCGATTGCTGGCCGATCCGCTGGTCCGGTATTGCCTTGACCATCTCTCGGCGTCGCAGCGAACGGCGCTTCAGCGCGACCTCGATCTCGCAGCCGAAGTGCAGCGCAACCTGTTGCCCAAGCCGAACCTTCGGGCGGGCGTCTGGGAAACCTGCTATCACTATGCACCGCTCGGTCCGGTCAGTGGCGATTACCTGGACCTGATTCCTTCCGATGGAAGGCTGTTCTTCGCGCTCGGCGATGTCTCCGGCAAAGGGGTTGCTGCCTCGATGCTGATGACGCAGCTACATGCGATGTTCCGCAGCCTGACTGCCATGTCGCTGCCGCTGCGCGACATCGTCACGCACGCAAATCGGCTGTTCTGCGAGAGCGCGCTTGCGGGACAGTACGCAACGCTCATCTGTGGGCAGGCGAAGCCTGATGGGCAGGTTGAGATCCACAACGCCGGACATCTTCCGGCAATTGCCACCGGACAAGGCGGCGTGCTGCGCCTGGAATCGACCGGATTGCCGCTGGGGATGTTCTGCGAGGCGGAATTCGCGCCGACGCGATTACAGCTCGATCCTGGAGACTCGCTGTTCCTCTATACCGATGGTCTCTCGGAAGCGCGCTGCGCCGACGATGAGTACGGCGTCGAACGGATCGTATCGCTGATCGGCAAGCAATCGGGACGCGCGCCAGCGGATCTCATCGGCGCTTGCCTCGGCGACGTGCGGAACTTCGTGGGTTCAGAACCTTATTCCGATGATCTGACGATGCTGAGCATTCAGCGCAAGCAGTAAGTTCGTTCGTTCGTTCCTGGTTCGTGAAGATCAAAGCGGGGCGATTTCCGATGCTGCTGTCTGGAATCCCCCACCCCCCTGTTTTGCGGTTCTTCGTTTTCAATATTTTACGGAGATTTCGCCGCTAAAATATTGCGCATACGGAACTTAAATCTAAAAAGCCAAACAAGGCCATTGTTTCCAACGATTTGCGTAACGAACGACGGTCGATTTGCTGCTCGTTATCAGACATTTTTATGGTTATGAGGTGGACATTCTCAGGATCCGCCTCGCGGTAGCAGAGCGACGAAAGTTGTAGGCGGTCTGCATCGTGTGGCGGATTGGCTATCCCGCACAGCCTGGATTAATGTCGCTTTGTTGCTTTGTCCTCTCGACAAAGCGCACGCAGGAGCCTTGCGACGGAAGCCGCAAGGCTCTTTTCCTTGGCTCGGGTGCGGGCCGTTACCGCAGCGACGAGTATGTCAAAGAGCGATGTGATTCTAAGCCGCCGAACCGACCCGCGTCCTGCTAACTGCGGCAGACGTGGGACACGGGACAACTGAAGAACCGAAGAACGGACTTCAGCGCTAAAAGCGACGGCGCCCACTGGGGGCGCCGCTGGATAGACTGTGTCCAGAGCAATTGTAAATGATGCGGTCAAGAGGGTCGCGGCCTGATGATGAGGAAACTTTCCGGGGAGTTCCGAAACGGGATTAAACCAGTTCCCGGGTCTCAGTTGTCGGTTAGTTCCTTCATTGCTTCGCGCTCGAGGTCGTGACGTGAAGGTCAAGCGTTTTCCTGCGACTGCGGCCGGATTGGGATAATCTATGGAACAGAAATCAACGAGGAGATTCCATTGGCCCAACTGATGAGAACGGCGAACCCGGCCCTGAGCGACCGCGCGTTCCGCGACGCGACGGCAGGTTCATTTGAAGACCGAATGACGATCGAGGGGACGGTCAACAAGACCGGGCTACTCCTGATATGTGCCATCGCTACCGCTGCGTGGACCTGGCATCTGTTCATGCAGTCACGGGATGCGGCGGTCCTCGGCCCATTGACATTGATTGGGGCTATCGGTGGCCTCGTGTTTGCGATGGTCACCATCTTCAAAAAGACTTGGGCGCCGGTCACCGCGCCGATCTACGCACTGCTGGAAGGACTTGTGCTCGGCGGCGTCTCTGCGATGTTCGAGGTTCGATTCCCCGGAATCGCGATCCAGGCGGTGAGCCTCACGTTTGGGACGCTGGTCGTCCTACTCCTCGTTTACCGCGCGCGGTGGATTCCCGTTACCCAGAACTTCCGGCTCGGCATAGTTGCGGCTACCGGCGGAATCTTCTTCGTCTACCTGATCACGATGGTGCTGGGATTCTTCGGCATCCACTTCGGCTCCTCGATCTACGGTTCCGGAATTGTCGGGATAGGATTCAGCATCTTTGTGGTGATCATTGCTGCGCTGAACCTTGTGCTGGATTTCGATTTCATCGAACGCGGGGCACAGTCGGGCGCGCCAAAATACATGGAGTGGTACGGCGCCTTCGGCCTGATGGTCACCCTGATCTGGTTGTATTTCGAGATACTGCGGTTGCTGGCCAAGGGGAGACAGCGATAAAGAACTCCGAGAGGGTTCCACACGTCCGCCAAATCTGGATAGGTTACGTGATGGAGATATGATCAGAGAAAGCGTTTAACCTCTCCAAGATGTTCGCCACTTTCGCCAATCAAAACGATTTCCAGTTCAGAACTGAGTGGCTCAGCGGCACCGTCGATTTTTGCCCTGTACCAAATCTCTGGAGGATTCATTTCGGGCCACGGCTGCCGCATTTCTTCCAAATCAGCAGTGATTTCCCGAATGACAATTCCAGACTCACTTAGCCATCTCAGCATCACCTTTCGCGGCTTCTTCTGTTTGACCGGTTTGTCCGGGCCCCCTGGCGCAATTATGGTACCCGATCCGGTGGACACAATTACGGGGTTCTTTTCGACGGCTACTATGAATGAATCTGGGTACGCAGAGACATCGCGCTTGTCTTTCTGAAATTCGGCACGTCCGTCTGTTTTCGTTCGCTGGAGTCCTTCAAAGAACTTGGACTCAAGGCTTACTGCGAAAGCTCCATCCTGTGTCGTACCTATCGGGAGAGACTCGCAGTAGACAACCCTCTTCACTTTTGCGTTGGGTATCGCATCGCACCAATCCTCCTGTGCCTGCACCGCTGAGATGAGAGCCAAAATCGAGATGACCGCGAAGGCTCCTCGACGCATTTTGTCCTCCTCGGGAGTTGGACGTGCGGCATTAGTTGGAGGTATCAGGCCATACCATAATCTATCCAGCAACCCCGGATTGTTTATGAGAAGGCGATTTACCAACAGCTATTCCGCGTTCGTGCTGTGATAAACCTTGGCTGCCCTGAATGCAAGAATGCTACAACGCCGCTGATGCCGATGCCTGCTCGATTTTGTCAATTCGACGCAATCCGAGATGGCGTTGCAGAGATTGTGCCGCCCTCAGACCACCGTCACTGAGGATACTCTTCGTCGAGCCATTCTCCGGTTCCCCGACAGGAATCGTTGCGGAATGATAGCCGTCAGTCAGCAACGGATTAGACAATTCGCAGTCAGGTGATGCGGTTGATTTACACACGCGTGGCCCCACGTAACCATAAACCCAATGAGTCACACCACCTTCGCGGTTTGTGATCGGCATCCCAGCATTTGGCACTTTTGTATTCTTAACAATCCAATGAGCCGCACACTCCACGACAGCGCCTTCGCGATTCGTCGAGGAGTCATTCGGCGGCCACTCCAACGAACGGTTTGGGACGATTATGGCTGCGCCAGCGCGAGCAAGTGTAAGCGCCATGGGAAGCAAATCGGTAGGCGCCTCACCATGCGGATGGATTTTTGAGTGAGAGAAGACGATGGCCGCCTTTACGATCTCATCAGACGGCAGCAAGACTGTTGCGTCGGTTCGACCCCAATTTCCCTGCAAGACGACCCTCTGCACAACAACCCCATCAAGAGTTCTGATGCCGGACGGTTTTGCGGTTTCGCACTCGTTAGCTTGACCGAATGCGAACGACACAGTTAGAACGACTGCCGCGAGTAATGATGGAAAGCGCATTCGGAGCCTCCTACCAATTTCGGAAATCGTAACTCTAGTGAAGGCAGAAATGCGAATGAATTTCATTACATAATTAGATTGTGGTTGATAACAGGGCATATCGTAATCTATCCAGCTACCCACATCCAGCAACTCTAAACCGCCAGCGAACCATACCCCTTGAGTTTGTCTGCCCACGTTAGCGTCCAAAGGCGGGGCGCGAACGTGGGGCACAAAAGGTGAGGAGATACCTGGGCTACAACCTTTATGTTTCTAAAGCAGACTGGTGGTAACACAGAGAGAAATGCAGGTCACCTCGACTCCGCCGCGCAACAGCAGCGCGGCTGGTCTCGGGATGACGGGAACTTGTTGCGGTGAGTTTTCGCAGGCCTGAAGGCCTGCCCCAACGAATGACAGGACCCACATGAATGCTGATTAAGTTCCCGTTTTGGAACTGTACAAGATTTTCTCTCCGGTTCCCTTGCGGAGATCGCGGTCGCGCGACTTACACTTGTTTTGGGACATAGTCCTGACTTGAAGCAGTTGTGGCGGCGCTCCTTCGCGGGCGCCGTTTCTCTGTTCCTCGGGAAAGTACTCCTGGCAAAAGGACGCCAGGATGGGGTACGGAGTACCTTCGTAACTCTGACCTTCGAAACCGGGAGTTAACGTTTCTTTACAAACGGATGAACCTTTTGTTAGAAGAGTTCTAACCGACTCACGGGTCCACAGCTCTTAATTGGACCTTTATCGGGAGGGACGTGGCTGGTCCCCCGCAGCCACGTCCCGCTGCGCAGATTTCGCGGACATAGTCGTGACTTGAGCAGTTGTGGCGGCGCTCCTTCGCGGGCGCCGTTTCTGTTTCTAAAGCAGATTCGTGGTGATACGGAGGGACATGCGGGTCACCTCGACTCCGCGCAAGAAACGCGCTGCTCTCGGGATGACGGAATTGTTTGAGGCTCAGGTACGAGGTGGATCGAGGGACTACTCGGCAGGCTCGGCGGTGTCGGAAGCCTGGACGTCGCCTCCGCCCGGTTCCAGCATTGCACTGACGTCGAGGATGGAACCGACGGCGTCGCTGACTGAGTCCTGGATATCGGGATCGGCCAGTTTGTCCTGAACGATTTTGAGCATATCGTCGGTTCCCATTGCACTACCGATACCCGACTTTTTGAAAACGATGTAGACGATGCCGCCATCGATCCCCCCGTGTAACGGGTCAGCGTTCACGTCCAGCGCTTTAGCCAAAGCGATGGAGCCTTCGCCTGTGGTCGGGCCTTCGTCGGCGAGGATTGCTGGGCTCCATCGTCCGTTATGGCTGTTGACGACGATCGCGACGTCGCCCAACCGCGGCCCGGAAATGCAACGAGGCAGAGAAATGTAGGGGATCTCTTCTGAGTTGACGAATCGTCGCTGGCTTCTGCTGGACTGGCTTTCGTCTTCGAGCGCCGTTTGCGAGATGTAGTAGCCGGGTGCGGGATCGTCGGGGCCTTGCACGACAGGCTCGCCGTCATCGGTCAAAATCCCGTCCCAATGCCCCGGGCTACCGGCGTTATGCAGCGCGTCGAGACCTGCGCCGGGTACGGGAGAATACGCGTGAGGACTGCCGTCGGCATCTATTGTCATTCCGGCGCGGAAGACCAGGAGCCCGGAATGATGGGAGAGAAACTCGGCCTTCCCCGAGCCGTTGTGGCACGGAGGTTCTTGCGAAGCCAGGCACGACGGCGCCAGCAAAAGAACGATTCCGAACGTCACGGCACTGATCAGAATTGGCAACGACGTCCAACCGGCAGCTCCGCGCGCTGAGTTCAAGAGGCCTCCTACTGAATGAAAAGGATGCGCATTCTCTATTATGCGCGCCGGGAAAGTCCCTCGCCATATCGCCGTGACAGTAGTTTTGGATGGTTAAGACACTACGGAGTTTTGGGGTTCAGGAAGGCCTCGTGGAATTTGAACCCGACACTACAGCAAGGAAGCGGAGAACGAATGGGAATTTTCCCGTCCGGGAAGATCCGTCAAGAAACTACTCCGCCCCATCCAAGCCGGGACGGGACCTCCAGATTGAATTTACGCGGCTCCGCGCTTCTTCCCCGGCTTCTTTTTTGCTGCGGCGTGGGTTCGCTCGGCGGCTTCGACATGCTCGACGCGCTGCGGCTTCTTCTTATCCATTTTGTCGAGGCTCGCTTTCAGTGCTGACATGAGGTCGACGGCGGGTTCCATCTTCTTCGGCTTCTCGACTTCGGCGACTTCTTTGCCTTCGAGCTTCGCCTGGATCAACTCTTTCAGGTTTTCCTGGAAGGTGTCGTGATACTTTTCCGGCTCGAAGTCGGCGGCGAGAGCCTCAATGAGCTGGTGCGCGATTTTGACCTCGGCTTCTTTCAGCTCGACGTTCTCGGTTCCGGTCTCCTCCATGTGACGAACTTCGTCTTCGTAGTACATGGTGTGCAGCATCAATCCGCCTTCGTGCGGACGGAGGAAGACCGTGTATTCGCGGTTGTGCATGGTGAGTTTCGCGATGGCAACGTACCTGGTCTGCTCCATGGCCTTGCTGAGCAGCGCGTACGGACGCTTACCGGCCTCTTCGGGACGCAGGTAGTAAGAGGCGTCGAAGTAGAGCGGATCGACTTCGCTGGAGGGAACGAACTCGAGGATCTCCATGGCCTTGGCGGTCTTCGGCTCGATCCTCTTGATCTCCTCGGGATCGATGACGACATATTCGCCCTTGCGGAACTCGTAGCCTTTGACGATGTCGTCGCGTTCGACGACTTCGCCGTCTTCGGCGCAGATGAGCTGCTGCTTCACGCGCGAGAGGTCCTTGCGGTGAAGCATGTGGAAAGAGACACGTTCGTCGCGCGCGCCGGAAAACAGGCGCACGGGCATGGAAATGAGGCCGAAGGTCAGATACCCCGTCCAAACTGAGGCAGGCATAGTTTTCCCCACAGTGCCCGGGAATTATATACACGAATTCGCCCGGCGCAAATACAGTCTGATAGGATGCGGCGGAGTGGAATCTTTGCCGCCAACCGTCTTTTTAGCCGCTGTTATGACCCATAACAGCCTGTTTGTAGCGCCGTTAACGGGCGAAATTGCAGCCTTGGCGCGGGTCCTACCCGCGTTCGCCGTTACTATTGTGTTCGCACTCCTGGCATGGGGAATGCGCGGGGTAACCGCCCGCGGAGCCCTCGCCGGCTTCCTCTGTACCTTCTTTATCGCCACGGCTGCTGGTTACGGAGGCTTCGTAACGGTTCTCGTGGTCTTCGCGCTGACGCTGTTCGCGACACATTTCGGCCAGCATCGGAAACTGGCGGCGGGGATCGCCGAACTGAAAGGTGGACGGCGGGGTTATCAGGTGCTCGCCAACCTCTCAGCCGCCGCGATAGTCGCGGTTCCGGCCATCTTCTCTCCGCGAGTCGCACCGCTGCTGTTCGCAGCGATGACTGCAGCGCTGTGCGAGGCGGCATCCGATACAGTCTCCAGCGAGATTGGTAAAGCCGTCGCCCGGCGGTCGCACCTCATCACCAATTTGCACTCGGTTGCGGCGGGTGCAGATGGCGGAATCACGTTCCAGGGGACCCTGGCGGGCATCATTGCGGCGTGGATCATCGCGGCAGTGGCGGCGTCATTGAATGTGATCTCGGATTATTGGATCTTTCCGGCCATGATTGCCGGAGTGGTGGGGATGCTGTTCGACAGCGTTCTCGGCGCGACGCTGCAGCGGCCGGGAAGGCTGGGCAACGACTCGGTCAATTTCATCAGTACAGCGTTGGCGGCGTGCTTGACGCTTGGATATGGTTTGTTGCTGATGTCGTAGACCTCTGGCGGCGCGGGGCATCTCACAGAAGCAATTGGGGCGAACGTCGGGCGACTGGAATCTGGAGTCTCGGCGCTGGCTTTTGTTCCGAATTCGGAACAAAAGCGGATTCCTTGCTCCTGTTCCCATTTTGGCATTTAAGGTAAGTACGTTCTTACAAAGAACCGGTACCTTCGGGGAGGTGCCGCGAATGCGTAGAACAAGCCGGCACGCCTGATAGGGTGCCGGTTTCTCTTTGGAGGGCCGGTGGATTGATGGCTGGTAGGGAGTGGGCAGACTGGACCGTAGTATCTGGAGTGATCGGTAAGCATCAGGGCTGCGGCACAGCTTTGGGGGCTTCGGCGTCGAGAGTCGACGCGGGGAGTTTGCACTTGCTGGCCCAGGATTCGGCTTCCGCTCGAGTGACCAGGTCAAAGTCAAACCTCATAAACTGTGAGAGAGGATTCTTGAGCCCACCCGCAGCGTAGTATGTCTCGCCGGCGACAGCGCTAAAGGTTATCGCTTTCTTCTTCCCTTTATTGGACCAGAACTTGTGCGGCCCTGGCGTCAGGCTCAGGCGGACAATTTGACAGTGTTTCATCGTAGCCACTTCCGCTCCGGTTTCGTCATAGAACCTGACCCGATAATCCCAAAGATTAGGATCGCGAGAATCCACGATCACAAGGGTGGCGCGATTCTCCGGTGACTGGCCGAGGGACGGAAGAACTGCAAGGAAGAGGATGATGGGAATAACGCTGCACAGCATCAGCTTCTTTTGCATGGTTTGCAACTTCTCCAGGCACTACTGCGGTAGGGGCGACTGTTCGCTGACTTCGTCAGGCGTCCAATTTATTGGACACAAGGGAATGCTTCCCTTATTTTTTCTCCTCTTCCTTTACGAACTCCCAGTAGCCCCGTCCGCAGAGATTCCTGCAGTTGGGCAGGTTGTCGCCCTCTTTGAATTGGGCTGGAGTTTTGCAGACGCTGCACCAGTAAATGCCCGACTTGGGCGCGGGTGTGCCCGGTTTATGAGACATCAGTTCCTCCCTGAAAAAAGCTAACCACGAAGGACACGAAAGTTCACGAAGGGCAAATGACTTCGTGCGCCTTCGAGTGCTTCGCGGCCAAGCTGTCTTGTGATGCTATCTGCCAAGATGTTTCAGGGAAATGGAACTCGTCACAACCCTACGTGATGTGCAACGTCCACAGCGTCAGGCTGAGGGCCTCGCGCATCACCGTTAGCGCCTTCGTCGTGTCAGACAGCGGAACTTCCTGCGGGCGGGGTGAGACGTAGGTTACCAGTCCTTCGCGCTGCAGCATTCGCTTGGTGCGGAAGACGTGGTAGGGATCGCTGACGGCGATGCAGGTTTTCCAGCCGTTGACGCGCATGATGACTCCCACGCGCTCGGCCGTTTCCGAAGTGCTGTCGCCCTGGGTTTCGGCGATGAGATGACGGTCGGGAATGCCGCGTTTGTTCAGGTAATCGCGACCTACCCCGCCTTCGCTGTACTTGGGATCACCACCGGCGCCGCCGGAGATGATCACGATGGGAGCGAGTTTCCTCTGGTACAGCAGGTATGCGTGGTCCAACCGGGCGCGGAAAACGGGCGACGGTCGCCCGTCGTATTCGGCAGCACCAAAGACGATGATGGCGTCGGCAGGTCGCGCGTCGTCGTGTTCCGACTGGCGAACGATTCGAATGCAGGAGACTACGTAGAAGATGAGGATGAGGCAGAGTCCGGCGAGAAGGAACCGGCCTATCCAGACCTTGAATCCTCCCGAATGCCCGCCACTGCTACCTCCTGTCATTGATCGCCGAGAAGGTCCTCGATTTCGTGTACGGGAACGGCGCCAACCCGCATGATGCGATACTTCACGCCTTTGTCCGCCAGGTTCACGATGGTGGTGTAGGTGTCACGCGGCGAGGGGCCGCCATCTACGATAACGGGTACTCGCTCATGCAACTGGTCGCGAACGCCCTCTGCGGTCGTACACTCGCGCCGTCCGTGAAGGTTTGCCGATGTCGCGGTAATGGGCAGGCCGGCGGCACGAATCACCTGCAGGGGAATCTCCGCCGCCGGAATCCGGATGGCGATATTGCCGGTATTTGCAGTCACTTTAAGAGGCAGCCGCGGCGCGGCCTTGACGATGATGGTCAGCGGCCCCGGCCAGAACTTGTCGGCGAGAATGTGGAACTCATCAGGAAGCGTATCGGCGAGATGCTCTGCCTGGTCGACGCTTTCGATGAGCAACGACAGGGGCTTGTGACGATTACGGCTCTTGATCTCGTAAACCTTGTCGACGGCGCGGAGATTGAAGGGATCAGTAGCCAGCCCGTAAAAAGTGTCGGTCGGCATGCCCAGCACTTGCCCTTGCTTGATCTGCTCGGCGCAATAGGCGATGAGCGATGGGTCAGGAGATTCGGCGTTGATCTTTATTATTTCGGGACGCACCCGTAGCTTCCCTTTCTGGAAGAGCGACTCGGAAAGGCCAAAACTAACACACTCAAACACTTGCCGCAAGGACAGGGGAGTTGCGGGTGAAAGACCCACATCTGTGAACAACTCGCAGATGTGGGACACCAGCACCAGAGCCTCGACCAGCTACCCGGGAAAAAAGATTCATCAACTTTCTTCAGGCACTCGGAGTCCTATACTACTGAACGTGGGGTTTTCACCTTTTACCGTGGTTCTCAGCGACAAGGAGTTTTGCGCATTGATTCGTGTTGCATCGCAGTACATTCGCAGATTCGGTTTCGCACTCGCCTTAATTAGCTTCCTCGCACCAAACGTTTACGCGCAGAAATTCTGGACGGGAAAAGAAATGCAGCAGGTCCCGGTCAACCAGGATCCGAAAGCGCTGGAGGGCGTCGGGATTGACCAGAGGTTGAACTCGCAGATTCCGCTCGAGCTGCCATTCGTCAATTCGGAAGGGCAAACCGTCCAGCTAAGCCAATATTTTGGCAAGCGGCCAGTTGTGCTTTCACTCGTCTATTACGACTGCCCGATGCTGTGTCCTGAGACACTGCAGGGAATCACCGATGTGGTGAAGCAGACGACGCTGAAGCTGGGCAAAGATTACGAGATCGTGACCGTCAGCTTCAATCCGAAGGAGACGCCGGCAATTGCGGCGGCCGCGAAGCAACAGTGGCTGGGGAAACTCGGCAATCCAGACGCCGAGCGCGGGTGGCACTTCCTCACCGGCAGTCCGGATTCAATCACGAAGCTGGCGAACGCGGCCGGGTTCCATTACAAGTGGGATCCGATGACCAACCAGTTCAACCACGCGACGGCGATCATGGTCGTCACACCTAAGGGACGCCTCTCGAAATACTTCTACGGAGTGGTCTTCTCGCCGCGCGATTTACGGCTGGGATTGATCCAGGCATCAGACAACAAGATTGGAACGGCGGTGGACGCGATTCTGCTGTACTGCTGCAGGTACAACGTGAGCACCGGGAAATACGATGTGCTGGTGAGCCG
>JAVUPY010000043.1 GCA_032252755.1 Terriglobia bacterium | reverse complement strand
CGCGCGAAGCCAGTATCTCCAGGCTTCACGTAAGGCACTCCGAGTTCCCCTTCAGAGTTGATGAAGTGTCGCGCGAATATCTTCTCGGAGACGTTCATCGGCCGCTTGCCGGTCGTGATCTGCGGCAGTGAAACGCTCTTCTTCGCGCCTGTTTGGGCCGATTGCAGTCGCGCGATATTGAATGGGAACAGACCGCCGAACTCGATCACCTGGCGAGTGATCTCGTCTTCGCCCACGGTGAAGACTGAGAGCGGAATCTCTTCGCCCGCGCGGATTTTGTCGATCAGCAAGAAGTCGGTTGAGGTGAGCACTCCGAGGTTCTGGCAGTTCTGCTTGTAGATTCGCTCGATGTTCTCGGCGATGACGAGTTGGATTCCGGCGCTGCGCTCGGCGTAGGGCGACTGTTCGCGGCTGCTGCCCTTGCCGCGACGCTTGCCGCTCACGGCGCATACGAAGCCGCCGCGCTTGACGTCGCCGCGCTTGACGGGAGTTTCACCGCCGCACTTCAGGCCGACATAAGGGAATTCGCCGAGCGTCTCGTCGAAGAAGAAGCAAACGTGCGCGGGCGTGATCTCGTCGGTAGAGATGTCGTCGCGCAGCCTGGGATTGTTCGCCGGATTACCGGTGTCCCACGGCATGTCCCAGCCTTCGAGTTGACGCCGGATCAACTCGGGATCTTCGGTGAGGAAAAGAATGCGTCCGTTGAGGAGCACTCGATCCGGACGCTTGGTTACAGGGCGATTCAACAGCGAGGTATTCAAGACTTCCTACTCCGACGTGAAGTAATCGACGGTTACAGGGTTCTCGAAGAGCGAGTAATCGCGCGTGACGACCGTGATTCCGCTTTCCGTCACGAAGTAGCGCTGACGATCGGCATCCGTGTCGTAGCCGATGACGGTTCCTTCCGGAATGTGCACATCGCGGTCGATGATGGCGCGGCGAATGCGGCAATGGCGGCCGACATTGACGTGGGAGAACAGGATGCTCGAGTCGACTTCCGAGAACGAGTTGACGCGGACGTCGGGCGAGAGCACGCTGTCGCGAACCACTCCGCCGGAGATGATGCATCCGCCGGAAATGACGGAGTCGAGCGCCATTCCGGTTCGTCCGGCTTCGCGGAAGACGAACTTCGCCGGAGGATACTGTCGCTGGTGCGTGCGAATCGGCCAGTGATCGTCGTAGAGGTTGAATACCGGATTCACGGACGCGACGTCCATGTTGGCTTCGTAGTAGGCCTCGAGCGTTCCGACATCTCGCCAGTAGAGCGCTTCCTTCTTGTTCTCGTCGACGAAGTTGAAGGAGTAGACCTTATAGTCCTCCATCATCTTGGGCAGGATGTCGTGTCCAAAGTCGTGGCGTGAGTTGGGATCTTCGGCGTCCTTCAGGAGCACGGGAATGAGCACATCCGTGTTGAAGATGTAGACGCCCATCGAAGCCGAGCACATGCGTGGGTTGTAAGGCGAGCGCAGGTCGGTGACTTTGGGTTTCTCCTGGAAGCCAACAATACGGCCATCGCGGTCGACGTCGACGATGCCGAAGTGGCGGGTTTCGGTGGGCTCGACAAGGATGGTGGCCAAGGTCACATCGGCAGCAGCATCACGATGCTGCCGCATCATGAGCTCGTAGTTCATTTTGTAGATGTGATCGCCGGATAGAATCAGGACGTGCTTCGGCTCTTCGCTGCCGATCGAGTAGATGTTCTGGTAGACGGCATCTGCGGTTCCCATGTACCAGTTCTCACTCACGCGTTTCATCGGCGGCAGGATCTCGATGAACTCGCCCATTTCGCGGGCCATGAAGCTCCAACCCTCGCGGATGTGGCGATTCAGTGACAGCGCCTTGTATTGCGTAAGAATGTAGACGCGGCGCAGGTCAGAATTCAGGCAGTTCGAGAGGGTGACATCGATAATGCGATAAATACCACCGAAGGTCACTGCCGGTTTCGCGCGATCGCGAGTCAGAGGATAGAGCCGCTCGCCCGCTCCACCCGCCAACAACACGCCAAGAGTTTGTTTCATTTCTCCCGCCTGAAGCTGCGTTGGGATCTTAGCTGTATGCGCTGCGCCCGTCACTGCCCCACATCAGGAACCCGGACTAGCGCCAAAGCGAAGATGGTAGCACAGCGAAAAGGAGTCTCGACTTAAACGATCTTGTCCTCGCCCTCCAAGGTGATTCGGAGCGACTTGAGGAACTTCACGTCCTGCGGATTGACTTTGAGTTCCGGTTCGTGGGCTGAGTCGGAAGCGTTAGCTCCTGCTTCCTCGTCGTCCCGGCGGTTGAAGCCGATAGTGGCTTCCAGGACGAGAAACACGTCATAGCCCCCGGTTTTGATCTTGGCGATAACCTCGGCAATCTGGTCGGAATCGGAGATCGATTCGTTGATGGCCTCGCCCAGCTCTTGCATCAATTTTTGCAGATGCTGATCCACGATCTCGCCCCTTCGGTTACCTAAAATGTTGGATGCCCGCTGCTCTCTTCAAGTTACTTGAATTTCAAGGGTTGCGCGATTCGGACGCGTGCCAACCGTAACGCTTGCAGGGAAATCGAACGATTCAGGCCCGCTTTTTCGCAGGTCAGTTTGAGAATTTCGCAGTATGACGCGTTGCGCCTATCCGCGAGCATCAAGGCTATGATGTAATCTAACCTTAGTACTTATGTCCAAGCGGAACGTGGGGATTCGCCGCAGACTAATCGGGTATCACAGACGGATGCGAGAGTATGCCATGATCATCAAGGGCCTGCTCTCGACCGAACATCCCGTCATGGCCCATATCATCCCGATGCGGCGGTGCAATCTCTCCTGCACCTATTGCAACGAGTACGACGACTTCAGCAAGCCGGTGCCGATCGCAACCATGCGTGAGCGCATCGATAATCTTCACCGCCTGGGCACCACTATTGTGACGATCAGTGGTGGCGAACCGCTGCTGCATCCAGAACTCGACGAGTTGATCCGCTACATCCGCAGCAAGGGCATCATCACCGGGATGATCACCAATGGCCTCCTATTGACGGCCGAGCGCATTCGTCGGTTGAACCACGCGGGGCTCGATCATATGCAGATCTCCATTGATAACGTGATGCCCGACGAGGTCAGCAAGAAGAGCCTGAAGGTACTCGACAAGAAACTGCAACTACTGTCCGAACACGCAGACTTCCACGTCAACATTAACAGCGTGGTTGGCGGGGGCATCAAGGACCCACATGACGCGCTGGTAGTCGGCCGCCGCGCCCGCGTCCTTGGCTTCACCTCGACTGTTGGCATCATCCACGACGGTGACGGCCAGCTTCGCCCACTGAACGATACAGCCCGCGAAGTCTTCCTCAAGATGAAGAGCATGGAGCGCCGGCACTACTCGCGGCTGAACTGGTTCCAGAACAACATCGCTCACGGTAAACCTAATGAATGGAAGTGCCGCGCCGGCGCCCGCTACATCTACGTTTGCGAAGACGGCCTCGTGCACTATTGCTCGCAGCAGCGCGGTTATCCGGCGAAGCCGCTGGTTGACTACACCACCGAAGATATCCGCCGCGAGTTCCTGACAGTAAAGGGTTGCGCGCCCCACTGTACCGTCAGTTGCGTTCACCAGGTCAGCTACATGGATTTCTGGCGTTCACCGCAGACACTCCTGCCTGAGCCGGCGAAGCAACATGTTGAACAATTGGTGCAGATCGAATAGTGAAGAGTCCTGGACTTTTCTGAAACAGTCCGAATTGCCGGACCGTTTTCCTGTCTGCCCAGGTACTGCCCCCAAAAAGCCCGTTGGGTCAAGCTATCTCGCCGAATGATCCGCTGAAGGTCGCTTCTTCCTTATGCACTCCAGTGTATGCACAAACTCGCGACCCGTAAGTTCCTCAACCGACTTACCTGTGGCCACCGTCTGAAAACAAAACAGGCAGATCGAGTCGAAGCTGCCATCCACATTCTTGCGATAGGCAAAATCGGGAAAAGGAAGAACCTGTCTCGCCGCCATAGTGAGTCCCAGAGGAGAACATACTGTTCCAGCCTGAGCACGCATGCCAAGCGCTAAATTCTGCCACGGCCGTAGGACCGACGAAAACCCTTGCGCATGGCGGCGTTTCGAAGATTCGGTCAAACGGGGCCGGACCGTCCTCAGACCTTCTGGTGAGGATTCCGTCTGCGACGCAGATTGTTCTCATAGCGAAGCTAACTGATGCTGAGAGAGCAGCCTTGCAGGTTCTTGGAGGGATTTGTTAAAGTAACGTTGATCGTGGATTCACGCACGATCGCCCGAACGACCTCGCCGACATGCTTCCCTTTCAACTGGAAAGGCAGTTCAGGTCAAAGTCAGAGAACGGGCGCGTAGCTCAACTGGCAGAGCAACTGACTCTTAATCAGTAGGTTGTAGGTTCGATTCCTACCGCGCTCACCATCTTTTCAATCACTTACGAAGTTGCCAGTTTCAGGGTGTGCCGTAAAGTGTGCCGTAAGAATTTTTACGTACGACTTTGCGACGCTGTACCCTGGCTTCCATTGAGTGCTGCGCGAACGATATCAACTTCAGGATGTTGATAACGCATCGCGGTTTTCACGTCTCGGTGACCCATTACTTTCATAACCGCTTTGAGATTGCCCGTCCGGGCGGTAATCACAGTGCCGAAGTCATGACGGCCACAATAAAGAACGAGGTTCTTGGGGAGACCGGCCTTTTCTCGGGCCTCCGCAAAATGCTTTGCAATCGAACACATGTACGGGACCTTCGCCGTTTTCCTGCGAGCAGGAAAGACCCAGCCTTCCTTCCTTTCGTTGCCCTTCTTGTCACGGCAGCGGCGGCGCAGGATCTCGACAACTCTATCGCTCATCGGGACCGTTCTTCTGCCCTCCGGTGTCTTGCTGTCAGGGATGAAGATGTTCCGATTTTGCCAGTCGATGTTCTCGATTCTGGTGCGGTAAAGCTCTCGTCTGTTCCGCATCCCTGTATCACGCATTAGCTTGACCACGTCCTCGAAGAGCTGCAAGCTTTTGGTTCGCCAACCGCATTTGACGGCGGCCGCCAAGAGTTTCTTCTCGGCTTCCTCGTCAAGTCTCAATACGCGTTCGTATTCCTTTGCGCGCTTCAGCCTGGGAGCTTTACGAATGAGCTTCCACTCCTCCGCCTTGTGAAGCATGCGGCTCAACGTCCGCATGGCGCAATTGAAACTGGATGCTGAACCTGAAACCTTCTGCCTTTCGGCAACATCGTTGAAGATTTGATCCAATCGCAACTCTGTCAGTTTTGTTTGAGACAGCAGGCGCCAGCCATCGCGGTAGTAAATCTTCGATTTGGATTCCAGATTGGTTTCATTCACCCACTTCAAGAATCGCGTCGAAAACTCCCGCAAAGTTGGAGCCTTTCTGTCCAGCGGATCATTGCCTTCTACAGCTTCGGCCAACTTAAGGCCGGCAATCTTTCCGGCCCTAGCCGCGTTCGTTTCTTTTGTCGACCCGCGGTAGCGTTGCCCGCGAACCGTAAAGTCATACCAGTAAAACTCTGACTTCTTTTTCTTAAACAGCTTCACGAGCTTCCTCCATTGCAGCCCGCACGGAAGCGACTCGTGTGTTCCGTCGAATATAGTCAACCAGAACAGCGACATCATAGCTGACGCGGCCTTCGAGTTCTACCCAGTCCGGGCCGATTCCCTCGTGTCGCCAGCGCTTGAGAGTGGCGGAGGACCGTCCTAGGATTATGGCGGCCTCGTGGGTGTCTACAAGTTGTGGTAATTCAGAGTGTTTCGGGAGAGAGACGACTCCAAACCGATGTGAGCCGCTGCTTCGAATTTCGGACACGACGGCTTTTTTCGACACCAAGTCGGACATTGGGAACCTCGCAACTTTTGTGCTCGCCAGAGCAATTCCGAGCCGTAATACGGAGACACGGCTCGTACCGCCAGACTAGAGAATTTATTGTTCAGGTTCTTCCGTGAAACGAGTTTATATATCGAAGAATCGTGGATTCGCTTAGAGTTAGAGCTCAGCAAATCTTGACTTGTGAGTGATGGAAAAGCCGTGCCACGTTCGTACATCGATGTACGCCACCGCCATGACAAAAAGGGTTGACGAATTCGGGCGCGCATTTGCAGGGAGCCAGCGACAAATTCAAACGTACGTCAATCTGCGCTCAGATGCATTACACCTCGCCATCGCTGGGGCTCTGCCCGAACTTACGCTCGCGACATTCGAGTGGGTATCACCTGTTGAACGTGAACTACACGAAGAGTACAGAGATGAACTATTCCTCGGCCGTGTTGGTTATCCGCACCTTGCTGCTGAACTCGGTGATTTTTGGCCCCCGGTGGACCTTGCTGGGATGCTTTAGCAAAAGTCCGAGTACCTGAATCCGAGGATCTCGGTGTATTGCTGATCGAGGCGAAAAGCTATCCCGAAGAGATGTGGAACGAGAGGGGATCAGGAGCGACCGGGGATGCGAGAAACCAGATCGCCGCATCTCTCGCCAAAGCGAATCGATGGTTTGGAGCTGATCCTAAAGCCGATTGGATGGGCCGATACTACCAATACGCAAATCGGCTTGCGTACCTTTATTTCTTTCGAGAGATTGTTTGTATCCCCACATGGCTCATAAACGTGTGTTTTGTAGATGACCCACGCACTCCAACACCTGAATCGAGCTGGCGGATCGCGATAAATCAAACGGAGACATCTTTGGGCCTCACTAAACGTCCGCTACATGTTGCGACCGTATTCTTGAAAGCACTCGGTGGAGAGTTATTCGACAGACTTCCTTCTGCAGGGACTCGACAAGAACTCCCGTCAGATGCGACAGAACAGCATGTGTGGCGGTTTTGGTCGAGCCAGGGTGGCGGCCTTCCGCAGTTCTGGGCGTTCTATGACCGCAACGGCAGTTCAAGCATGCGCATCTTCAATGCCTACACAGGTCTGCGCTTGGGCCAACCCCGACGTGCGCGAGGCCAAGGCTTTCGTATCGCCTACCAATATCAGTTGCGTGCGAGCACACAAGTTGAGGGTCCCTCCACAGTCGATCTGACGCGGATTCCCAATGATGACCTTCGAAGAATGCAAGAAATAGTTGGGATCCACGTCGATTCTGCGACCGCGCCTTTAGATTCTCCATCTAGCCTCCTTCAAGGAGTCGATGACTTCGTTGATTCTCATTTCGGCGTGGCGGAGATTGGACGAACTTCTCCGCACTATAAGCATCTTGCGTCTTACCGGCGTGTGGCAGGTTATTCGAACATAGATGGCCATGCTCTACTCATTGGCATGTTCCATCTCATCGAAGCGAATTGGCCAAGATGCGCCTGCCGCGGAGAGCAAAACTGGCGATGGCGGAAGGTCCTGGAGATTGACGAAAAGAATGAGAGTGCCGAAAAGATATTCGAAAAAGCAATCGCACGCGATACCGGGGACGATTGGGTAAATATGGTTCCGGTCGCGTCTGGCGTGATGCCCGACATAAATGAAGGGGGTAGACGTATTGACCTGGTCCATCGATTTGCGCCTGCCGAATATGAATTTATCGAACTAAAGCTTGGCGCAAACTCGCAAACTCCGTTGAGGGCGGCTATCGAAATCCTCGAATATGGATTGATTTATATATTCTCGCGAAAGTTCATTGAAGGGCTAGGGTACGACAGAGACAATGGGTTACTGAATGCTAAGAAGGTTGTTTTGAGTGTTGTCGCGCCTGCACTGAGCTACGTTCCTGGGTCTCTATGCTCTCTTGAACTTGCGTTGAACGAAGCAATGCCAAAGCTGTTGGCTGAAATCAACGTGCCGATTGAAATGAGCTTCAGGTTCTACATGCTGCCTGGGATTGTTACTTGGCCGATGGGTGCGGCGAGCGCTTTGGACACAATGAACACAAGGGTCGCCGTGTACGAAGGGCACAGCCGACAAGCCTAACCAATCTTTTCCTATCTAGCGCCGGCAACCTCTTCATTTACTACCGGAGATTCGGCTGAACCAATTGTCAGCTTTCATCTCGAAGCGAGCCAACAAAGCACGCAAACGTTTGGATGGCTGTGTAGTCGAGTAGCTTCCATGTATTCGCCGCGAATCGGTCTCCGACCAGCCCATCTCCGCTGCAACTGCTAGCGCCTCTTCGTCTGTAAGAGCGTAAGATTTCGTCGCTGTCGAATCCCCGAGGTTCCAGACATACACTAGCAGTAACCCCGGAAAACTCGCGTACTTCGCGTTGATACTGAACACTTCTTTCGTAGCTGCTTTCATCTGAATGGGGCACGCGATGAATTTCGGCACGCGATGATCTCGGTCGATGTAAGCAATTAGGTCCACGCCGCGGTCGCGCTCGGGTCTGGCGACCTCGATTCCTGCGCTCTGCAGTTGTGATGCGAGCCAATTACGACCGGCGAGCTCAACGAGTTTTGCATCAAACGCAGCCATAGACTCAGCCCGTTACCGTCTGTTTCATGACGAAGCTAAGCGCCACCTTCAGGGCTTCGAGCGTTAGTGTCCCTGTCGTGCTCAGAACCTTGTCCTTCGCCTTCATCCAGATTGTGTCAGCTCGTGCAGCGTCGAGGAACTCGTGGCCACTGTATGTGAGTCGCTGAGCCATCCATAGGACGAATTCATCCCCAGAGAGATTTTTCGCTTCGATTATAATTCGAACTCGTGCGCAAGCATGATGTGGTAATGAACTTCTTCGGTCGAACGTCCAGAAACATCAATTTCGTGAACACCGCCATCGAACGGTAGCTTCTCCACCTCCAGTAGGACCGTGCGTAGTAAATCCATGTCACGTTTCATAACTACATCGTAATTCAGTATCTCGGCGGTTTGCATGCATTAACGCAATATGCTGGTCGTCGAGGCGAACGGGAATGGAGTGCGACGAGGGGATCATTGTGTAGCAAAAATCCGATTCAACGGTCTCGTCCCCAAGTCGCCTTCCGGACACGAATCTTCATGTTTTCGCCTTCAGCATGGAGCTGAGAGATTTCTCGCTTCAATCTGGCAATGTGCCGCCGTACGGGGTCAGATAGGGCATTCAACTCGGCTGGCGTAAGTTCTTCCGCTTGAGCGAAGGACTGGTAGAAAGGTCGAACCTCGCTGCCGAGGCCAATCTCCTGAAGGAGCGCGAAAAGCGCATCAACTTCAGCATCAATCTGAGCCCCTGGAACGTGCTGGCCGCGCTCTTCTTTATACGTTCGGACATGGCCGATATGCAGTTCATTGAGACGCACACCAAAGCTGTCGGCCCACGTTTGCAGCAGGCTACGGCGCGAGTCCTCCCAATGTTCGGCGGCTTCGCGGATCGTCATCGTTGGTCTGATCTCAGAATCTCGTGTGCTCATAATTCCATACAGATCGGGACATTATTTCGTCCTATCCGAACTCCCATTTGCCGTTCTGTATTTCAAGCAATACTCGCTGAATTGCGAATAGTTTGGGCGTCCTTTACTTTTGTTCTGTTTGCCAACCAGCGTGTTGGCGATCTTGTTCTGAAGAAATATCGCGAATTCATCAAACCGGCCGAGGGGAACCCATTGCCATCCAGTCCCGAACTCCCTCTCAATAGCCGGGTGTATGACCGGGTATTTGAACGTCCGTCCCCGCTGGCTGCTTGCAAATGTCTGATAACGCTTGATCAGGTGCGCGATGTAGCTACGGTGGGAAGAACTACCTCCGACTACATCGACTGGAAAGCTGACTTTAGGGCGCGCACTCTTCGGCCCATTGAATACTACGGTCTGCGCGTGGATGTCCCCCGTGGTTAGTGATCCATCGATGCGAAGAAGGTACTGTCGCAGAATACGTTCGGCTTTCTTTGCATCACTCGGAAGTATTTCCTTGTTGGCCGCTCGGTTAGACGAAGCCTTCATGCGCTGGAGGTACTCAACGGTATACCTGCCTGCATCCGAATCGATGATCTTGTGGTGGGTGGGGCATAAGAGAATCAGGTTCGCGAAGCCATGTCGATCTTCGTCTGTTTGATTCGGATCATATCGAGGCCCACCTGCTCTAGTCGCCTTAATATGACAGATTTCTCCAACGACAGCTCCGGATTCATCTTCGACGAGAGGGGTTAGACATTTGTCAAAGGTACATCGATTATCCGACAGAGTGAAAAGCCGTTTGATCGTTGTAATCGAGGGCTGCATCGTTGCACCAGAGTTCAGCGGCCTTCCTTGAGGACCTCGAATGTGAGGTTAGAAGCATCAGTTCGCAACTCGCAGCGATACGTGCGACTCGGGGATTTCATAAACCGCGTTTCCAAGTCAAGCGAGGCGTTCGGGAACTTGTCCAGCGTTGCAAGCAATGGCCCAAGCCACTTCTCAGTTGAGATCTGGAAGAATTTAATCTGCGCTTTTTCAGCGATCAACTCTTGAACGTCTAAGTACGTGTTGCTGGCCTTGCTTCTCGTTCTTTCGCTTGCGGAGAAGTCCATCGACAACACAATACGGCTCTCATCGGCTTCAAGTGTGAAGTTGCAAGCAATGAGATTGTTCGTATAGTCATTATTGCCGTAGGTGATATGGACGTTTTCGTTTCCTTTTCGTAATGATTGCTTCATAAACCCTCCTGCGCATAAGCGTTCTCTCTACGCATTCAGAAACGCGAAGCCAGAAGAAGTATTGAGTAATGACCTCAATTCCGTTTCTGGGTCGGCCAGGCGGCTCGTAGCGCCCCTCCTCACGTAAACGCGATTGTCCTGTGTCGAGCACACGCTCGCCGACTTTTGCACTTCCGCAACTACGACCGGACTGCCATTCACTTCTGCCGTCTTGTACACGATCGAAGGAACGGGTTTTGTGCTCTCGGTGATTAAGCTCTTCAGGCGGGCTCGTTGCGCGTCTATGGGATCATGCGTCTTCTTAAAACATTCCCTGGCTGCGGCAATACCGAGCGGAATTCCTTCGTCATCTACTCCCAAGAACAGAGTGCCGCCATCGGTGTTTGCGAAGGCGACTACAGTCTTCACCAGTTCGAATTCCTTTTTATCCCTGGGAGCGACAAAACATTTGAACTCCCGCATCTCGTTTTCGCCGCGTTGGAGCTCCTGCGCGTATTCTGCAGCGTCATCAACGTGATCTTCAAATTTGCCGAAGGATCGGTACACCCCATTCAGGGAGTGGGAACAAACGAGGTCGCCGTTCTTATGAACCACGAACAGAATAAGTTCACGCGCATCTTCAGGTATTTCGAGAACCATGGGTTCGACTAGAACAGGGTAATTCGCACTCCGTGTATCCGAACCTACATGAATGACTTGGAGTTCTAAATCGTGCGAGGAACTGTTGGCCTCCAGTGCGAGGTCGAGTTTTCCGGGACGCCACCTTCCCGAGACGAACCGCGCGCGGGTGTCGGGAATGACAACGAGGAATTGCTCTTGGTAGGGCACCTCGCTCGTCATAGAGTCGGAACGCGGCTCCTGAAAAATCCAGGAACGCACGGCATCCGCTGGCGACCGAAACGGTACAAGCCCTTTGCTCACGGTTGGCTGCTGTTCAAGAAAGAGTCGCTGTTCGTCATTCCGTGAATCCGTGCTCGCCGTGTACAACCATGACGGCCAGCCGGAGGCACTATGTCCGCCGGTATTGTGGTTGACGGTTGAATGGTTGAACGTATTCGGTATCGGGATGCCGCTTATAGGCTCTTGGCCGGACCAAAATCGGGACAGAAAATCGACAGCGTTGTCCTGACCGTCTATCCAAAGTTCGACAAGTCGCAACGGTCTATATTCCGCGAGATCACGACCCTCGAGCTTTTCTTCGGCAAAAACCATTGTCCCAGTCAGGAACCGTGGCCCACTTGTGCCAGGCACGATGCCAACGCGCACCTGTGCTCCAACGAATTTTCGGTGCGCTGATTGCAGTCTCGAATGAATCGCGTTGATCGTATCTTTCGTAGTTGAATACTGTTCCACTGGCATGATCTGTCGCCTACAGTCGTTCCACTCCTCCGCAAACCACGCAACTCGATTCCAGCTCAAGCAGCATGAGGCTGCAGGTTTTCACTTCCTCGTTCCGGGATGCAATTTAACGTAACACGGTAGCCAGAGCAGGAACAATAGGTTGCAACGCTGGGACGCAGGTCATGTTAGGGGGCGGTGAGCAATTGGGTCGCGAGAGGGATATTTGTGCGACCCACGTGTGACTGATGAACTTTGGCGAAGTGGCGACGCTCCGCACATATTTAGCGCTGCGGAAAATTCGAAACGCAATCGCCAGTGTCGGTTCAGCCTTTACTTGAGCACTTCAGTTGGCTGTAGATGTTCCGCCAATCGTCTATCTGCGGCAAGACACCGCCGTTTCCTTCCATTGCTTCATGGAGCACGCTGCAAACATTGAGCACGCTCGACACCACCGCCTTGTGCAATAAACCGGTCTCGGCAGCCAGTGAGTCGTAGCAGAAGTGACTCCACTTCCGCATCTGAGTACGTTGAAAAGACGACGCTTACTCGTTGCGCTTCTCGGATCTGCCCGATATTTTTCGTAGGTGTTGCGGAGGTCAATTGTTGCTTTTGTAGCCTCGAATAGCGTCTTAACCCAAGCAAGCACTTCCAACCACAGTTGTGGAGATGCCATAGCGAGGGTAGCTTACCATCTACGTCAAATCCACCTGCTTTTGAATTGGGCGACCCCAATTCTAATCGCAAATAAATAGAATCGGCCAAGCTCAATTGGTCTGACGCGGCTCGAATTGAGGCACATCTTCTGAAACGGCAAGGATGCATGATTGCCCGTCAAACTGAATTCTGTCCGCGGAATAGGCGGTGAGTTTGATTTCACCAGACTTGGTTCGAAGACGCGTGATCACGTTGCGAATCGGACCACCATGTTGGAGTTGCGTCGTCATTTGCTGGCGGTCTGAAGAATCTTCCCAAATCCTAAGCTCATGGACGGTATGGCCGATGACTTCTATGCGGGAGTAGCCATAGCGGCGCTCGAAAGCGGCATTCACATCAAGGAACCGGCCTTCGTTGAAAGTGGTGATGGAGAATGGGATGGGGCTTGAACGGAATACTTTCTGGAATTTATCTTCAGAAACTCTGCGACCCTCTTCCGATTGTTCAAGCGCTCTCTGAGTCTGACGAAGATCCTCCACACGCTTTTCGAGCTCTGCCCCATAGATCTCGGCGCACTCATAGAGGCGGGCATTTTGGATCGCTGCAGCAGCTGGGATCGCCAGCAATTGCGCCCGCCGGACATGTTCGCGGGTGAAGCTGTTTGGCTGGGAGTGACCAATCGACAGAAATCCCAGAATCCGTCGCGATGCGACCAGTGGGACACAGAGCCACGAGCGTATATCAGCCTGTCCCTTGAATGCCTGCCAGTCTTTTTCTTCCTGGGTGTCCGGGAGCAAAATGCTGTCTTGACTTGTCATGATGCGACCTAAGAGCGGAAAGTCGGCAGCATCGAGAGTCATAGGATAATTGGAAAGTTCCCTCCCCTTTTCTCGCGCTACGAAGATACGTGTATCGTCTTCCAGAAGTAGTACACGTGCGTATTCATACGGAATCAATTCCGCCAAGGACTGGAGCAAGGTGTCGAGAACGTAGTCCATGCGGAGATCTTGGGTGAGCGCCAGAGTCGCCTTGCGCAGTGCGTCCGCTTCTGCCCACGCGGATTCGGCCAACGTCAGGTTCTTAGCTACCTGTTCTTCTGCCTGATGCTGGGCAGTGATTTCTTGCGCAGTCCCGACGAGTCGACTAATTCTGCCGCCGGCATCGCGTACGGGAAAACCGCTTACCGAGACCCAACGGATTTCGCCACCGGCGCACACGATCCGGAATTTCTCACTGAACTGACCAGATTGGGTTGCTTCGTCCAGTCTCGCGAGCACTCGAACGCGGTCCTCAGGATGGATGAGGTCTTCGTACGAAGACGGGTTCTCTTGAGCGGACTGGCACGAATACCCAGTGATCGCTTCGTAAGCTTCGTTAACGTAAAGGGCTTTCTTGGTCTGTGCATCCATCATCCAGAAGACTTCCTGGATGTTATTCGCCATCTGTTGGAAGCGTTCGTCGCTTGCGACGTGCTGTTCACGCGCGCGGAGCAGGAATCTCGTATGGAAGAGGATCACAACGAAGAGAGCGGCTACCACCGCAATTAGCACGAGGGAAGCCAGTTCCAAGTGCTGCAGCTTGTTTCCAAAGAGCGTCAGGAGCAAAACGACTAAGACTGCGGAGAGAATGATCGAAAAGACTCGCCACCCTGGAAGGGATAGCCGTCTGGGAGAGGCTTCGCTGCTGAGAGAGTCAGCTCGCTGCATGGAGACACCACAAAAGGGTCCGTTGGCGGCAGATACTATCCGGCTGCTCCCGGTGCGTCAAGGCTCGTTCCCTGATTGTCCGGCAGGATCCCAACAACCTGTCCGGCTGAAGTTTACTCAGGTTCGGCCACTTCCACTCTGGCACCAGAATGCTGTTGGTTAACCAACAACATGTGAGCTGGATCACCGCATTAGGATCCCCTAGTCACTTAATTTAAGCCTTGTCCCAATACAGCACCACTCCCCCTGGCCGCGTGCAGTTCGCGGCCTTCTCTATTTTGTTTAGACCCGGGACTCGATTCCGATGATATGAGGGTGCTGCACTGCGTGTGAGAACTAAGGCCGACTTTCGGCCCCTTGGACAAACAATTCAGCGCTAAAGTGGGCCTTTTCGTTTTCTTCTGGCCGAAGAACTCGGACTAGCATCGAAGGTAAAGAAATAAGCAACTGGGACCCTTAAGCCTTTAGCCATGAGCGCCAGCTTTTCGAAAGAGGGCGCATTTCTTCCGCGCTCGATCAAGCTGAGAAAGTCAACTGACATCCCCACAGTTTCGGCGAACTCCTCTTGTGTCTTGCCAAGCTCCTCGCGGATATGCCGGACCCGCTGACCGAATTGCTTTCGCAGATTGCTCAATCTTCGACTTGCACCTGTCGCAAGTCTGGCGTAATCTCATTCCGTGTTCCACCGAATGAGATTACGGGTTCCCCCCTGGGACAACTGCCATGAAATGCTGATGGCGATGGTCGAAGCGATGAATTAAGGCTCAATCTGACGGTATTTCGGCCGAAAACGGGGTAGAGGCTCCGTCAAACATGAAAAGGTCTGAAACGGGGATGCGAAGTTGATCTGAGAATGCTTCGAGGTTTTCAAATGAAGGGGCATTGATTCCGCGTTCGATCAAACTCAAGAAATCCACCGAGATTCCGAGCAATTCCGAGAATTGCTCTTGACTCATTTTCCTGGTCAATCGGATTGTTTTAAGCCGATTACCGAATTTTTCGCGGAGACTCGACAAGTGAAGACCCATGTTCGAGGGCGAGTCTCGCTTACAGGTGTTCTTGTTACCACCGAATGAGATTACGGGTCGTCGAATCGTATCGACGGCATTTGCTAAGCCCCTTTGAGGGATTGGATTCTCGTGAGCTTGTCTGTCTCAGCCCGGTTATCTGGACTTACGATGTCCAAAACGAATGGACAGAGGGTCACTGTTTCCGAAGAACCTGCGGTAGCAGATTTCCAAGCTTCCGACGAAGTCTTGTTGGCTCA
Source organism: Terriglobia bacterium (assembly GCA_032252755.1). Taxonomy (NCBI): domain Bacteria; kingdom Pseudomonadati; phylum Acidobacteriota; class Terriglobia; species Terriglobia bacterium. Next base: position 15,928 of record JAVUPY010000043.1, on the reverse strand, counting down.
TATCTGCGATGGTGACGACGAAGCTCTGACTCTCCTATTTCGCAGATATGCTCGTCTCGTGCGTGCAGTAGCTTATCGAGTCCTGCGAGACACCTCCGAGGCAGATGACCTGGTCCAAGACATATTCCTTCTGGTTCACCGCAAATGCACAACTTTCGACAGTGGCAAGAGCCCGGCACGATTCTGGATTCTCCAGATGACCTACCATCGCGCCATCTCCCGTCGACGGTATCTGGAATCTCGTTACTTCTATACCCAGGTCAATCTGGAGGACGCGTCGACGGAATTGCCAAACCCTAGTACGACAACCAGGGGATATGCGGACTCGATTGATGGCGTATTGGGAAATGGAGGCTTGGAGCGGATGTTTCAAGGACTCTCCGAGAACCAGCGCCAAACGTTGCAACTTCATTTCCTCGAAGGCTATTCGCTCGACGAGATCGCTACAGAGTTGGGCCAATCCCGGGGAAATGTGAAGCATCACTATTTCCGTGGTCTGGAGAAGCTGAGAAAACACATTTTTGGCAGTAAAATTCGGAGCGATTGCGCAGTATGATAGCAATCTACGTCTGTCCTAGGAGCCGGGGCGTTGTCTTACATCGAACCCCATGACGAGTTCCTCGAGCTCTGTGCTGTTGCAACCTCAGGCCAGCTAACTGACGAGGAACAGAAGAAGCTGCGGGAGCACCTCGCTGCCTGTTCGTCGTGTCGGGAAGCAATGCAACAGTACGAAGCCGTTGTTGAGCATGCGATTCCGGTTATTGCAGCAAAGGAAACGTCCGATCTTGGGGAGTCGGGTAGTGATTGGTCCTTGGATGAGGCAGAGGCTGCCCTTTTCGCTCGAATCGGGCGCGAAGAGAAATCGCCAAAGCAGGTGGGCGAGGACCGAGCGCAAACCAAGCGTCCTGGTGACACTCGTCGAGTTTTTCCTTTTGCTGGTACTGCGACCTGGCGCGGTGTATGGACTCTGTATGCCGCAGGAATTCTGCTCTCGGTTGCGCTCGGGATCTGCGCTTATCTGGTCGGCATACACCGTGGCGTAACTACTGCCCAGTTTGTACCTCCCTCTGCACACAAACCGGTTGCACTGGAAGAGCGGTTAAGTGATGCCGGCCATGATCGCGAAGTGGCGCGTGTCCAGATTGAACAACGAGATCGACAGATTGCGGCTCTCGGCCGGCAATTGGAACAACAGTCACTTGAGATGGGTCAGATGCGAGCGACGCAGGCCCGCCTTGCGCAGGATCTGAGTGCGGGAGACGCTGGCAAACAGGACCTCATTCAACAGCGGACCGAATTGGCGCAAAAGTTCGATGCGGCTCAGGCGAACGCTCAAGCCCTCCAGCGCAAACTTGATTCGCTCGCGCTGCAGTCGTCCCAAGACGTGACACGAGGAAAGGCGTTAGAGGCCAAGGTCAACGACCTAACGCAACAGCTGCATGAACGCGATGCTGCCATCGATCAGCAGCAGCAATTACTGGCGCACGACCGTGACATTCGTGAATTGATGGGTGCCCGTGATCTCTACATTGCCGAGGTCTATGACGTCGCCCGCACCGGCGTAACTCAGAAACCCTATGGCCGCGTCTTTTACACTAAGGGCAAGTCGCTGATCTTTTACGCCTACGATCTGGATCAAACGGGCTTGAAAAACGCCAGCACGTTTCAGGCTTGGGGCCGCCGTGGACCGGACCAGAAGCAAGCACTCAACCTCGGTATCTTTTATATAGACAGCGTCTCCAAGAAGCGCTGGGTCTTGAAGTTTGACGACCCCAAAGCGCTGGCGCAAATCGATGCTGTGTTTGTGACCGTGGAACCGAACGGCGGAAGCCATAAGCCCAGTGGCAAATCTCTCCTATTCGCTTATTTGAAAGTCGATCCAAACCATCCTTAGTCGCACTTCCTAGCACCCTCTCATTTCTTTTTCGTTCTAGAATCACGGCGTGGTACCACCACGCGTTTTCTTGCGTACTACGAAGCAACGTGCCCGAATCTGTCGGTCACAGGAGAATCGACGTGCGCCTGGGTCAAACTGTGTGTCTTGCTGCTGTCGCTTGCGTGGTATTCCTTGTCCTCCCCCTCTTTGCGCAATCCCCGAATGGGACCATTAATGGCATCGTCCTTGATCCCGTCGGCAGGGCCATTGCCGGCGCAGACATCGTAATTGTGAACGATGTCACTGCCGTGAAGTATTTCAGTAGGACAAATGGCGAAGGAATCTATGTTGTGCCGAACCTGCCCCCAGGTCCATATCGGCTGCAGGTTTCGAAGGTAGGATTCAAGACACTGATCAAGCCGGACATCGTTCTCAACGTTCAGGATGCCTTGTCGATCACTTTTACACTTCCGATCGGTGCTGTTTCGGAGGCTGTGACGGTAGAGGGCGGTGCTCCCCTGGTGAATACCGAGTCGGCAGCGGTGAGCACCGTCGTCGACCGTCAGTTCGCTGAGAACCTGCCTATGAGCGGTCGAAGCTTTCAATCACTGATCCAACTGACGCCCGGGGTGGTGCCGACCGCAAGCAACTCTCAGGATTCGGGCCAGTTCAGCATCAACGGACAGCGCGCAGCTTCCAATTACTGGATGGTGGATGGCGTGAGCGCAAACATTGGGATCGGAGCGAATTCCACTGGAAGTCCCGGCAATGGGCTGGGAGGTTCGCTCGGATCGTTCAGCGCTCTAGGCGGCACCAACAGCCTCGTTTCTGTTGATGCCATGCAGGAATTCCGTATCCAGACCTCCACGTATGCTCCCGAATTCGGCCGCACTCCAGGGGGACAGATCTCTATCGTTACACGTTCCGGCGCCAATCAATTTCACGGCACTGTGTTCGATTACTTCAGGAATGACATCCTGGACGCGAACAACTGGTTCGCCAACAGCGTCGGCCAACCGAAACCGCAGGAGCGTCAGAATGATTTCGGAGGAACATTCAGCGGGCCACTCTTGAAGGAAAAGACATTTTTCTTTTTCTCCTATGAGGGGCTTCGTCTGCGCCTTCCACAGACGACACTGACCAACGTCCCGGATCTCGCTGCCCGCCAAAACGCCATCCCGGTAATGCAGCCGTTCTTAAATGCATTTCCCATCGATCCCGGTCAGCCTGACAACCTGGCGACGGGTGTGGCCCAATTCAGTCGCAGCTACTCGAATCCCGCAACACTCGATGCCTATAGCATTCGAATCGATCACAAACTCAACGATAAGCTCAGCTTGTTTGGTCGATACAACTACTCGCCTTCCAGCATCATTCAGCGTGGGGCTGGAAACTCTTCGCTTAACACGCTGAACGCGACAGACCTTACTACACAAACCGCAACAGCGGGAGCCAGTTGGGCGATATCGTCCGCGCTGGTTAATGATTTAAGGTTTAACTACAGCAGGACAACTGCAGCGGGAAATTTTTCCCAAGATGATTTTGGAGGTGCCATACCCCTCTCAGACCTGCCAATTCCCGCTCCATTTAATTCCGATAACGCATTCTTTACTCTGGCGATATTCAACTTGGGTATAGGAAGCAACATTGATGTAGGCCAAATCACGCGGAACGCGCAGCGGCAAATAAATATCGTCGATAGTCTAGGTTTGCAGAAGGGTGCTCACAGCCTGAAATTCGGGATGGATTATCGTCGATTGTCACCGGAATTCGCCCCGCGACTGTATCAGCAATTCCCGGGCTTTCTGAACGTGCTTTCCGCAGAACAAGGGAATCTGTTTTTCAGTAGCACGTTCTCCAATCTCGGCGCCAGCTTCCTGTTTCGCAATCTCGGAATTTACGGCCAAGACACCTGGAGGATGAATCCGCGCCTGACACTCACCTACGGTCTTCGCTGGGACATGGACTTTGTCCCGCAATCGCTCAGCGGTCCTAGCTTTGCAGCAGTCACTGGTTTCAACCTCAACGATCTGTCGCAGTTGGCCCTGGCTCCAGCCGGGGCAACGCCTTACAAGACCACTTACGGCAACGTCGCACCGCGTGTTGGTGTTGCCTACCAGATTTTCCAGAACCAAAACTATCAGACGGTCTTGCGGGGAGGCTTTGGCGTTTTTTACGACCTCGCCAGCTCGGGAATGGGTAACCAGATATCCCTCGGAGCCTATCCGTTCGGTGCCACGAATGGTCCAATCTTTGGTGGCACGTACCCATTGACTCCTGCGGCGGCAGCCGCACCGGTGGTGACCCCGCCGAGTGCGACGAGCGGGAATCTGTTTGCAACGGATCCTGATCTCCAATTGCCATACACCCTCGAATGGAATGTCGCGCTGGAACAATCTCTAGGACAGCAACAAGCGTTCTCCGCGTCCTACATCGGTGCTGCTGGCCGACGGCTTTTGCAGTCACTCGCCGCACGAACGCCGTCCTTCTCTGCGGTGCAACTGATTACTAATGCCGGAACTTCCGACTACAGTGCGTTCCAAGCGCAATTCCATCGGCGATTGTCTCGTGGTCTGCAGGCACTGGTTTCCTACACCTGGTCGCACTCAATCGACACGGGTTCAGCAAGTTCAACCGCATTGGTGTCGAATGCTGTGATCCCAGGAGCTATCTCATCGAATCGGGCCTCCTCCGATTTTGACATCCGTCATGCGTTCACAGCAGGGATCACTTATGCCATTCCGGCTCCAAAAATCAATGCATTCACGACCGCAATTCTTGGCGGCTGGTCCGTCCAAAGCGTTATTCAAGCCAGATCTGCTCCGCCGGTAAACATCTCCGACCTCAATTTCTCCGGCCTCCCCCTCAACGGCGGCATTTTCGCAGACGTTCGGCCCGATCTCGTTCCAGGTCAGCCACTCTACTTGTACGGAGAGGAATGTGCGTTAGTGCATCAAGCAGCTGGCAATCTCGCACCGGGAGCCTCCTGCCCAGGCGGAATGGGATTCAATCCAAACGCGTTCACCGATCCACCCATCGATCCGGCTACAGGAAATCCTCGCCAAGGCAACGTGCCTAGGAATTTCTTGAGAGGCTTCGGAACGACGCAGTGGGATTTCGCCGTCCATCGCACATTTGCAATTCGCGATCCCCTCAAATTGGAGTTCCGCGCGGAGATGTTCAACGTGCTGAACCATCCCAATTTTGCGCCTCCCAGTGGAGGATGGCCTTTCGGCTTTGGCGTTTCAAGACAGACGCTGGGCCAGTACTTGAATGGGGGAAGCACCAATATCTCCAATGCAGGTGGCGGGGCGTTCAATCCTCTCTACCAAATCGGCGGTCCGCGCTCCATTCAATTGGCGTTGAAACTTCAATTCTGAAACACAACCAAGCATAGGTAATCCCATGGTGCGCAAGTATCTTTTGCTAGCGTTCATCTCATTGTGTGTGTGGCAAGGTCTTGCCTCGGCGGAGAAGCGGACTCTTACTGTCGTCGATGCGGTCAGCACGCGTCGCCTGGCAGGGGACGGGTTACATGGAGAAGTCGCAATTTCGCCGGATGGAGCCCAAATCGCCTACATCTTGAAGGCGCCGGACATTCGAAACAACACTAATAATTACGAATTGCTAATTAAGCGCCTCGGAGAGGACGCAAAAGCAGGTAATGGTCGCCTGCTACTCCGCGCGGATCGTTTGGCAGGTCTTCAATGGCTCGACAACAGCCGAGGCGTTCTAGTCATTGAAACCCAAGGAAGGTACCCAGCGGAACACGACAGGCTGATCCTGATCGATACGCGGTCGCGAGAACGGGAGGTGATCGAAAGCCCTACCAAGAGTATTCGTTCCTTCAGTGTAGATAAGGACGCCACTCGCATCGTATTTTGCGCGGCAGTGGGGAGGCTGAGCAATGTGGCAGAGCGCGACATTCAGAACCGGTACGGTTTCCGGGTGATTCCAGGCCAACCCATTCAGGACCCCGCACTCATCGACAATTGGCATCCTGATTCGTTCCTCTACTTGGCAGAGAAAAATGCTGGAGGCAGACGAAAACTGACGCGGCTTCGCGCCATTGCACCCTCGGGAGAAGCCCTGGAGCGATTCACGGGAGAAGTCACCAATCTTGCCCTTTCTCCCAATGGCAATTTCCTCCTGTTCAAATACACGACTCAGACATTACCAACTACATGGCAAGGCGGTTTCTATGCCACACAACAACAATCCTCGGCGTTTCCCATGCCTCTCTGGGGTCTACTGAATATCAACGACCGTCGTTTCGAATTGGGATTCGATGCTCCCGCATTTAGCTACATCTCGCCTGTGTGGTCCAGCGATAGCAAGTCTTTCGCGCTCAGCGCCTTGCCTCCCGAAGGTACTTCATTAGAGAGGGAGGACCTTCGAGATGGATTTTCAGATCTCAAGTGGCAATGGGAGTCGTTTCTTCACTTATTCGTGGTGGACGTAAGGACGCGTGCTGTATCGGAGACGCTTCACCGATTCAAAGGCCGCGCAGGCAGCAATATCGGTTGGGGCAGAACAAACAACGCCCTGTTAGTCACACTGGAGACCGGAGAGCTCATTCGTTTGGAGCGAACCTCCGTTACATGGATACAGACGCGCCGTGCGGAATTGTTTACCGACCCGTCCGTGCGCATTCAAGGTATTACAAGGAGCGGAAGATTCGCGATCGGCCTCCGGGAAGATATATCGATGCCGCCGAACCTAGTCGTCGGCGACCTAATTAGCGATCGAACTCATGTCATAACGGACTGGAATCCCGAATATGAAAACTTCGCGCTTGGTGAAATAGAGAAAATCAGTTGGGTCAACAAATATGGAGTCAAGTGCTCGGGATACCTGATCAAGCCTGTGGGATATACGTCGGCGAAGAAATATCCTCTAGTCGTCATGAACCGGGCAAGAGAATCGTTCTTTGTTTCCGATGGGTCCTACACGACAGCCTTCCCACCCCAGGTATTGGCAGGACATGGTTTTGCGGTTCTGATGACTGAGTACTTCTTCGACGTAAAGGAGCTGCCACAAGGCTTCCCTGGCGGATTGGCGGAAGCTTACAACTGGATGGCAATGGTCGAGAGCGGCATCGATACTTTGGTTAGTCGGGGAATCGTCGACAGAGCCAGGGTTGGGCTTATCGGATTCAGCAGGACAAGTTGGAAAACCGATTTCATGCTGACCCATTCGGATTTTCAGTTTGCGGCGGTATCGTCCGCCGACGGTGGTATCTACAATTACGGAAGCTATTGGTTCCACAACCACAGTGGTGTGATGAACGACGCCGAAAGCGTCATGGGGGGCCCGCCTTATGGCAAGACACTGGACAACTGGTTGAAGTATGCCCCTGCCTTCAATGCCTCAAATGTCCGTTGTCCCCTGCTGATGGAGTACACGGGGCACGGCCACCTGCCATACGGTCCGATCGGCGCGTTTGAATTCTTTACGGCCCTCTATCGTCAGGACAAGCCCGTGGAACTGTACTTCTATCCGCTCGGTGACCATCCACTCGACACACCCTTAGAACGCGTTGCATCGTTACAGCGAAACGTGGATTGGTTCCGCTTCTGGATTCAGAGTTACGAGGGACAATCACCGTCGTATGACCCTGATCAATTTCAACGCTGGCGTGAACTACGCAAAACAGAAGCGGCAGAATGAAAAGGTCTCGTATTTGGCCCCTGCTTTACCCTAGTCTTTCCGATTTTCCGAGGCGTTTTCTTCATCCTCGCAAACGTAGCGGTTAAGAAGTTGCCCGGGCGCTTGCAAGCAAACGCCCGGGCTCTCGCCTATTCGTCCGCTTCATAGGCTCCGTTGGTGGGACGGAGGTCCGTCGTCGACCCCGTACTGTCGGGAACCGAGTACATTCCTTTCGCCTGGGCCTGAATGGCATTCAGAGCCTGACCGGCCAGAACGATTTCTGGTTTCGAGTACTTCATTGTCTTTACCTCCTTTCTATGAGCATCATCCGTGAGTCTGGTGAGGAGCGAGGAATATAGGGCGCTTCTCCTGGAAGCGCCCTACGCGTTGTGGACTATTCGTCCGCTTCGTATGCTCCGTTGGTTGGACGAAGGTCGGTAGTGGAACCGGTGTTATCCGGAATCTGGAAGGAACCCTTCACGTGAGCCTGGATGACATGAAGAGCCGATCCGCTCAGGACAAGTTGTGGTTTTGTGTACTTCATGATTTTTCGTCTCCTTTTGTTTATTTGTTCTCAGCTGAGATTGTGGCCGGCTGGGGATCTTTGAGAGATCCCGCGAACTGCTGGGTGCTACCGGCAAGAATTCTGTGTCCGCTCACATGCTTGAGCCATGCCTCGACGCTAAAGGCACGCATTAAGAGAACCGTGGCAACCTCCGCGCCGGTTCGGGCTCTTTCTAATTCTCGCGAAAACCGATTTGGCTCAACGATCCCCCGTTCGGCGAGGAGCATGCGCTGACTCATCTCAAGAACTCTGGGCCAATCGAGTGAGATCGAATTCAGTGGCGCCCTCGAGACAAAGGCTTTCCTCCGGTTCAGGATTTCATCTGGGACGATGCTGGCCAGGGCACGTCGCATCAGGGAGCGGCGCTGATGGGGACGAACCAGTTGCTCTCGCGGGACCGAAAAAAGGAACTCCAGCAGGTCGCGGTCGAGATATGGATACCGCATCTCGTAGAGAGGCATTGACGTCAGTGGAGAACAGCCAAGCTGTCGTCGCAGCAAATCCAGAGTACTAACGCCCTCCTGCAAACTGGGCAACGTGCCGAGCAGTTTGAGCCGGTGCTCATAACCCTGCAGACTCTTTCGATTTCTGCGGACGAACCCCGTGTGCAGCCATTCCGCGGGCCTCTTATCTTTTGGTACACCGACGAGTGGGAGTGGCAGGAATCCCCGAATGGCGTCGAAGAGTAAATGAACCCATGGTTTTCTCTTTGTCAGCGCCCACAGTTTCAATTGACGAGCGAGTTCTTGAAGCTGCATTCTTGCAATGAGATCTTGAAGTTCGGGTGTAGGGGTTGGAACTCCGCCCGTGACTTCGTCCCCTCCGATCCCAGAGAGGACCACTCTGTTTCCGTTTGAGGTAAGGCACGCGCTGAACTCGTTTGCGGCTTGGTTTGGAAAGTAACCAGCGCTCGGAGTCGCCGCAAAGCGATCTGGTGCGAATTCCACGAGGAAAGATCGCTGCGAAACCACATTGATGTGACAACCGCTACGACCGCGCTTTTCTTCCAACCCGGTGAAATAGGGGCGCTCATTCCAGTCTGGTTCGGAATCGTTGTAATAGGAAACAGTATCGAGGCGCTGTGTTTCGGCGGCTCCATGCGTAATCAGGTTGTCTGCCATACATACGATGGAAGATGAATCGATGCCACCACTAAGCTCCGCCAGTACTGGCGTGTTCGAGCGAAGTTTGCGGCGCACAGCTTGGGCAAAAACAGCGAAGAAGTGGTCTTCGTATTCCCCATCCGAACGGTAGCGAATCGTTCTTGCAGGATCGAAGTCCCAGTACCTGACCGTTCTCCGTGTTTGCTTTCCCAATTGGACGAAGCAGGATGGAGGAACCGATTGAATCCCGATATACGGGGTCAGTTCAACCGCAGGAAAGAATGACAGCCACCCAGCGATGTATTCTTGGTTTAGCTCAAAAGAATGACCTGCAACCAAAACCAGTGGATCCAGTATCGAGCTCCACAAGATTTGATCTCGCTCGACCGAATAGTAGAGATGCTGAGTTCCAATAGAATCCTTAGCCAGTATCAGGGAACAGTTTTTCGGGTCCCATCTCGACAGAGCCCAATCACCGACCAGTTTAGGGAAAGCCTCAGTCCCCCATCTCTCGTAGGCCACCGCGACAATGTCGATATCCGCTCTCTGTGTGCGAGCTTCACTTCCAAGCAAATCGAGGAGTTCATTGCGGTTGTCGAGTCGACCAGTCCAGGTAATAACCGCTCCGGATCGCGTGATATGGGGTTGTACTTCGTCACGAGATTCCTTGGTGGTATGGAATCCTCGATAGAGGATTGCGGCACCGTTTTGGCAAAGCGAGCCTTCGGTGTCCGGGCCGTACGGAGCCAAGATCGGTCGGACCCGATCAAACTCGTGAGAATCCGCCGGCTTCCCATCAAAACTGCACTTTCCGAATTGGACACTCATGACATCCCGCCTGATTTCTGCGATTGCTGCCCGCTAACATCTGTCGAGTACGGCGTACCTTTCTCGGACGTAGGGCTTGTCATTAACCACGCAGCCATCGAGCTCCACCCAAGCATGCGATCGGAATGGCATCTGCTGCGCCCCGATTACCAACTCAGCGGACACGCCGTGACTCCTCAATAAGCACGCAGTCGCCGCCGACCGTTGCAGGCATAGCACCTCTTTCCAATACCAAATGCATGCCATATCGATCGCAGAACAGACGCCCTCAACAGCGTCGAACGCTGCGGGCTGTCTCGCAACGCCGTGGTTGCGAACCTTCTGGTAGAGTGCCGCGAAGTCGCCCTGGGCAAGATAAAGATCGAAATGGATGAGCTTCCAGTACGCCTGCAGGGTAAGGAAACGCATGGCAAAGCCTCCACTCATATCGCTATCTCCAATTGGTCGCAGAGGAACGCCATTCGGTCAGTGAGACCTTCGACGCGCTCGCTCAGTGGAAGCACCGGGGAGTGTCCCCGGAATGGGCAGTAGTCAAGAATGATTGGGTATTCAGAACTATTGGAAGCCTGCAGCCGCGCCGTCATCTTGCGGGCGTGGAGAGGATTACAGTTCTGGTCCCTATCACCGGAGACGAACATCGTTGCCGGGTAGGCAGTGCCATGGCGCACGCAATGGTACGGCGAGTAGTTCATCAGTGCGGCGAAGTCTTCCGGATCTTCCGCGGTTCCAAACTCCTCTTTCCAAACATGCGCGTTGTCGAATAGGTGATAGCGAACCATGTCCAGCATCGGAACTATGCAGAGAACAGCGCGGAACAAATCGGGCCGTTGTGTCATTGCCGCGCCGACCAACAGACCCGAGTTTGAACCGCCGAAGATAGCGAGCCGGTCATGTTCGGTTTTTCCCGATTCGATCAGCCACTCCGCCGCACAAGCAAAGTCATCAAACGCGACCTGCCGCTTCCGCCGCTTGGCAGCGTTATGCCATTCGGCTCCGAATTCCGATCCACCGCGGATGTTGGGAAGTGCGAACAAGCACCCGCGCTCTATCAGAAATGCAACGAACACGCTGAACTGGGGCGTCATTGCAACGCCGTAGCCGCCGTAGGAAGTCATGATTGTGGGGTGTGTTCCGGTCTCAAGAATCTCGCGCCGCCCCACCAGGAACATCGGAATCCGCGCTCCGTCCTTTGCTTTGACCCAGACCTGTTCGTGGTCGTAGTTCTGCGACTCGAATGGAATCTGGCGTTCTGCCCAGACCTTCGGTTCGGTATCACGGGTCGAATAGCGCCAAATCTGTATCGGCTTGGTGAACGATTCCCGTTCCAAGAGCAATTCGTCTGCATCGGGCGAACCGCAGATGAGACGAACTGTTTCATCTTTCTCGATTGGGAATCGGCCAAGTTTTCTGCCGTCGAGATCGAAAATGTCGATCTCGGTTTGTGTGCCTCGGACATACGAAACGAAGATCTCGTTTCGCGTCACAGCCCAGCTCTGAATTCGGGGATCCCTATTCGGGACCAGATCGACGAACTGACCTGCGAGCCCTTCCCTCCGTCGAATCTCCACAATGCGGAAATTGGGAGCATCGCAATCCGTTATGGCGAGGATGCGGCCGCCGTCGAGCAGGACTGGCCCAAGTTTGTATTCCGCATTTTCGATGAGGAGCTGCGCTGGATCTTTGCTTTCGAATGGCCAGAGATAAAAGTCTGTATATGTCCTCTCGAGGAGCCGGTAGACAAGAAACCCAAGCTGCTCTTTCCCGGGAAGGATATGTAAGCGAATGTTTGGGCCCTTTCCGGCAAAGAAGATCTGCTGATCGTCGCTGAACTCTGTCCCTAGAACGTGGCGGTAGGCTGCCCGCTGGCACCCTCCAGTGCCGTTGGCGCACTCATGCACGTAGTAGAAACTCCGGCAATCGGGAGCGAAGACGAAGCTGCGCAGATAACCGCGTGGCAGGGCGTCGGGAAGTGTTATTCGCAGTTCGATATCCAGAATTTCGAAGGTTCCAGTCCTTTCCCCGCCCTCTTTGATTTCGTACAGAAGCAGTCGGCCATCGGGTGACACGCGCAACGGCTTTACGGCCGTGTACTTCCCTGTGCCACGGTCTGCGGGATCAAGCAGTAATTCATCCCGTCCGTCCTGACCTTCGCGCAGAAAAATGGAGGGCTGCTCTTGGCCGGGAAGACGTTTTCGGAAGATGTACCTGCTCCCGCTCCTTTGAATGGAATCATAGGTCTCGAGATCGAGGAGTTCGCGTATGCGCCCCCGGATCCGATGCCGGCCGGCAATCCCATCGAGATATGAACGCGCGTAACGGGTTTGCGCGTCAATCCAGGCACGAGTCTGCAGTGACTCCTGGTCCTCTAGCCAACGATAGGGATCGGTGATAGGAACACCGTGCAGTATCTCAGTCACATTATCCTTCAGAGACTGAGGTGGAGGTTCTATCAGGCTTTGCATTGGGATCTCCGAGAGACAAGACGGTCCGATTCGCGCTTCAGACGGCGAGTTAGGCTGCGCAGATATCTGGCGGTAGCGGGTTGCAGAAGCTTCTCTGGGTCGGACCACACCTCGTTTCCGACCGCATATGCAAAGACAGCGAGCATGGGCGCAAGAGCCAGTGCGTTGCTGATGACATCATCGGGGAGCAGTGCCCGCCATGGTTCGGCATACGCCGCGACGAGTTGAGATTCGAGCGCTGCATTCGCACCGTTCGAGCGCCGGAAGTGCTCCCGCAGGTATTCGAAGCTGAAGAACGGATGTCCAACGTAGGCCTCAGCCCAGTCCAGGAATTTGCAGCCGCTTGGCGAAACGATGACGTTGCCGGGATTGAGGTCGAGGTGACCCAACGTATTCAACTGCGCAAGCTGGGAAATTCCGTCATGAACATGCTCGGCCAGCAGCACCAGTTCTTGCTTGGCTAGAACGACTGGGGGAACCTTGCTCTGCTCCTTCATGAGTTGAGCTATTACTTCGAGGAACGGTTCGAGAATGTTCGACAAAGTGGATGCTTGGAGGTTCCGTGCGCCAGCACTCAATAGCTGGGTCTCCTTTCCCATGGAGTCGATCTGTAGATCGGCCAGAGCGGCGGCGGCAGCCTTCCACGCTTCCATGTCCCGACTTTCTTCGAGGTTGCTGCCCTTGATCTCCAAGTTCAGCCATGCATTCCACTCCGGCTGTGTGGCGAGAATCGGTGGAACATATTTCGGGAGGAGTTGTGCCAACGCAGCAGTAATGGCGAATTCTCGAACATTCGGCGCGCCCACGGCTTTAAACCAGATGGCGGGACCGTCGGTTTCCAGCCGGATCAAGCTGAAGCAGGGGCTCGCATTGAACTGCGAAAAGCTGCTTTTGAGCTGCAGCCCGAGTGGCCCGATCACCTCCTCGACCCACGAGCGCACTTCTTGAAACCATCCGGGTCTGGCAAAAGGACCCGGCGCTGGTCCGTGGGCGTACGATTCCCATTCCGCAAGGCACTGCTGGACCGCCATGTAGTCGGCGGAATCTGCAAATAAGGGCTCCGACAGCGACGAAACGGGCACCCACTGTGTCCGAGTGTCGTACTTCTCCGCGCGCCCGTAGCATTCCATGACCTGGTAATGGATTCCGTTCGAGTGCTCGGGAGGAAGAGCGACGGTTGGAGCGAATAAGCAAAGGGCTTCGTAGCCCCACTCCTTCTTCATGGCCGCGGTGAGGCTTTCTGCCACTCGTTGCCACCGCGGTACCGCGACCGAGGGAAGCAACAGCCCCTTATCAGCCGATACGAGAAGGAGGTCCGTCGCATCCTTGTTGCATACAACGACGCGATACGTCTCGTGCTCGGATTGTTGGGTGAACGCCACGCTCCGCACCCCGGTTAGGCGGTTTCGCCCGCCTGCTGCTCTTCAATCAACTTGTGGTTCTTCAGTGCTTCGAGGAACTCCCGCAGGTCGCTTTCGGCAACATCGCGGCTGACGTCGAACTCACCGCTGATGCGGCCCACAATCTCGGATTCGGAGCTTCCATTCTTCAGAAGCTCCAGGATTCTTGATCCAGCCAGGTTGAGGTTAAACATCTGTCCCTGTCGTACATCCAGAACAATCGCGCCATCCTGGCTATGGACGGTGCGGACGGTGTCGGAAATTTTGTGCATTGGGCACGCCCCACGGCGCCGGTCATTGTGGAAGACCGGATGTGCGTGCAATGTGCCACCTTGTTCGCGTGAACACCACTCAATGTGCGAAATGTTCGATAAAGGAACAGCGAAGCAGAAACACGGTTGCGGCTCAACGAGATGGAGCACGCATTCCTCAGGTTGAGAGAATGCAAGGTGTTCACCTTTCGGCCCAATCTCATGCGCAGGACCAGCTCTGACGGAAGAGTCGCTCACAAGGACGCGCTCCTATGAAGTATTCGGCTTATTCAAGACACGGTTAATGCGATCGTTTTCTTGTCCATAGTTAGTGCTCGCATCAAAATGGCGTGGTGGAAACGGTGAATTTCAGCACGGCTTCAGGTGAAAAGCACAGGTCGAATGTTTTTGTTACGAAAACAGAACCCGTTGAACCTATGAGCGCAACAGACGACACAGGATTAGAACGGTGTACGCCTTAATACACCAGAGTCGACTGGACAACATGTACTCGCAATGCCACACTTGCTCGTCTCCCAAAAACTCACGCTCTAGGATTCTCTAGTGCGACTTGGCGTTCTGCGTTCATGAATCTCTGGATACAACAACACGAATCGCCCCTGTCAGATCGCAGATTCAGAAACACCAGCCGATATTTGTCGTTCTCTACAGCATTGGAATAAACATGTTGCCGAAATAGGAAGCAATCGCCGGAGGTAAGTTCGACCAAGAACGGATAAGGCAATACGGGCGAACTGTGTTGATGGTCACACCGCAACCTGCTGCCTGGCAGTACACCGATGATGTGTGGCGACGTTACTCAGAAACGTTACGGAACAGGTGCAGTTTAATTGTGAACTAAGATCGTATGTCGATTCGACTGGCGAGTCGATCAGCCAACAGGAGTCGCTTGATGCTGCTCGACCTAATAGCAGGCTGGCAAGAAAAGGCAAAGATCATTGCTCCTCCCGAAGGCTCTCAAATCCTTCCGGCGCGTGGTGGTCTACCCGGCCCGGCATTCTTTCCCGAGGGGTTTGGTCTACAGAACCCGGCTCGTAACGCCCCGTGGCCGGAGATGATGGCTATTGGTCACAATTTCGGATGTGAAAACTACCGCAACGAGATCGACACCACTGGCAGAGAGGATAACAAGGCTACTTGGCGCAACTTACGGCGATTGCTGGCCGACGCCGAACAATCCATCGAGTCCTGCTATATGACGAACTGGTTCGTCGGACTCCAACCCGGCGACCGACAGGTGGGCGAATTTCTTGAGGAGCCGAACTCCGATTATGAATCGGAGTGCAACCAACTTCTTCTTGAGCAGATCAGAACTTTAAAGCCGCATGTAATCCTCTTGCTCGGGCTGTCAGTCGTTGGTCGGACATCTCGAATCATGCCAGCATTGGAAGCGTGGGCTGATGCCCCGAACTGGACCGCGGTCGATATGAGCGACATCGGCTCCTTTGCTTACGGCGTGGACGTGCCCGGTGCTGGTGTTCGTTCGAACGTTGTTGCTCTCCTACACCCGTCGTTTGCACCGGCGAACCAGCGACACCGCAGGACTGTGTTCCCCGTCGAGAAACCAGAGGTCGAGATGATAAAGTGTGCGACGACAAAGATCAGTGGAGTCGTCAGGCAGTGAGGAGCGGCGTACCTATGATTGAGTCAAGTGCTCTTTACAAGTCTCTGATTCTTCTTTGTGTCACGAGTCTGTAGTTTTCTACTTTGAAGATGACTTTGGTTTTGGGGTGCAAGCCTTCTTTTTGTTTCTTCGACCGCGGGGGTTTGTTT